>JAUXNR010000218.1 GCA_030682755.1 Flavobacterium sp. | reverse complement strand
ACAGACCCATTCCTAAAAATTACTTTTCTGAACTTGAAGACAATTTTAAAAAATTAAATGATTTACAAATTAATTTGCCAAAATTAAGTTCTGGAAAACAAACCTTTTTCTATACAAAAAATGAATTTACAGGACTCTACAATGTTTACAGCTCTGAAAACGGAGAAGTGAGAATTTATCAAAGCTATTTCAATACCGCTGATTTCACACCTACTTGTGCCATGCCCGGTCCTATTAGCAATGGAGATGCCGGAGATTTAGTTGGAGCGATCGTACGTTCTTTACTTTCAGACCTTGATTTAAAAATTAAAGTAGGCAAACGACATACAATTTCCTTTTTTTAATGAACCCAAAAATCCAAATCACCAAAACTGAATTATTATCCGACAATTGGTATATTCTAAACAAAGTTACTTACGAATTCACTCCCGAAAATGGTGAACCCGAAATCCAACGCAGAGAAGTGTATGATCGTGGAAACGGTGCTGCAATTTTGTTATACAATAAAGCCAAACAAACCGTTATTTTAACCCGACAATTTCGATTACCCACTTTTCTAAACGGAAATGAAAGCGGAATGATGATTGAAGTTTGTGCCGGACTTTTAGACGAAAAAAATCCTGAAGACTGTATTAAACGTGAAACAGAAGAAGAAACCGGTTACCGCATTCAAGACGTTAAAAAAGTATTTGAAGCTTATATGTCACCGGGAGCTGTTACTGAAATTTTATACTTTTTCACTGCCGAATACCAACCTGAAATGAAAGTAAGTGAAGGTGGCGGATTGGCTTCTGAACACGAATATATTGAAGTGATGGAATTGAATTTCAATCAAGCGATGAAGATGGTTTATACTGGCGAAATTAAAGATGCAAAAACGATTATGTTGTTGTTGCACGCGAAGAGTCAATCCTTACTAAACTAAAAAAAACGGACAATCAAACTAGTTAATTGCCCGATTTTCACAAAACTAAAAATCAATCTTTTATCTTAAAAACTTTTGTCAAAATATCATCCATCAAACACCATTTGGTCAGTGATGATTGTAACAAATTGGCTCCTACAAAAGCAGTAAACCATAACCAATTTTGGTTTACATAAATGGCTAATAAAATACTGATGAGGATAAATGTTCCTGTGATGCCGCGTATGATTCTGTTTTTCATTTTTTTTAAGGTTCTAAGGTTCTGAGGCTCTAAGGTTCTGAGGTTGGGGACTATTTTTAACTTAGTCCCTCAGTTCCTCAGCACCTTAGTACCTCTTATATAAATTTTTCTATACTAAAAGTCGCTAAATGCACTTTTGATTTGGTTTCTAGTTCTTGGTTAAACGACAAAATTAATTCATATAATTTTTCCAAATTTTCAGCCGGAACAAATGCATAAAATGCAATGGATTCGTTTTCGTTTATTTCGCTACCAAACCAATTGGATGCTAAGGCTTCTTCGGATAAATCTTTAAATCCCGTTACGTCTCGATACGAATAGGTTTTTACACCGGATTGTTTAAGCAAATGCTGTATCTCTCGTTTGAAAGAATTGACAGCGGTTATTAATACTAGTTTCATTTTTTAAGGTACTAAGGTTCTGAGTTACTAAGGTTCTAAGGCATTACTAATTATTATTCACTTTTCTTCTCCCATTTCTTGCGTTCAGTCATATAATAGATCAACGGAACTACAATTAAAGTAAGTAAGGTTGAAACTATTGCACCGGCTACCAAGGAAATGGCCAAACCTTGGAAAATTGGATCAAATAATATAATGGAAGCTCCAATTACAACAGCTCCGGTTGTTAATAATATTGGTGTGGTTCGCACAGCTCCTGCTTCGATGATGGCTTGTTTGAGCTCGATTCCGTCATTCAATCGGATTTCGATAAAGTCGATAAGCAATACGGAATTTCGAACCATTACTCCTGCCAAGGCAATCATACCAATGAATGAAGTAGCAGTGAAGAATGCTCCTAACAACCAATGCCCCAACACAATTCCAACCAATGATAGTGGAATGGCCAACATCATCACAATAGGCGTTTTAAAGTTTTGGAACCATCCTACAATTAACATATAGATGACCAAAATTACCACTAAAAATGCTACGCCTAAATCTCGGAATACTTCTAAGGTAATTTGCCATTCACCATCCCATTTCACTGTAAAATTACTTTCGTCGGATGGTTGTTCCATATACAATTCATTCACCGAATAACCTTTGGGAAGTTCCATTTTTTGCAATTGCTCATTCATTCCCAAAATGGCATACACCGGACTTTCCAAATCTCCTGCCATGTCTGCGGTTACATAAACCACTCTTTTTTGATCTTTTCTATAAATTGTTTTTTGCAATTCGGTTTCGTTTACTTTCACCAAATCACTCACGGGTACCACATTACCTTGTGAACCTTTGATTTTAAGGTTTTGAATGTCTTGTAACGATGTTTTATCTTGGTCGTCAAGCGATAAAACAATACCCACCGGATTGTTAGAACGCTCATCATACAAATTAGAAACAGGCATTTCACGCAATAAATACGTTAGATTACCCACTACTTGTTGCGGAGCAATTCCGTTAAGCATTGCCTTTTCTTTATCAACTTCTAACCTATATTCCGTTTGAGCATCTTCCACCATCCAATCAATATCTACAATATCTGGAGTATTTTCCAAAATCGTTTTTACTTGTTTGGCCACTTTAATCTGCTCCGCATAATCAGGTCCGTAAATTTCAGCTACCAATGTTGACAATACCGGAGGTCCGGGTGGAACTTCAATAATTTTTACATTGGCACCATACTTTTTGGCAATTTTTTGCACTTCTGGACGAACAATTTTTGCAATATCATGACTTTGCAAATCACGGTCTTCTTTGTGCAATAAATTCACTTGTATGTCGGCCATATTACTTCCACCACGCAAATCGTAATGACGCACCAAACCATTAAAAGTTATCGGTGCAGAAGCTCCAATATAATTTTGGTAATCTACTACTTCTGGGACTGTAGACAAATACTGAGCAATTTCTTTAGTAACGGCAGCAGTTCGTTCTAATGTAGTTCCTTCAGGCATATCAATCACTACTTGAAACTCGTTTTTGTTATCAAAAGGTAACATTTTTACAGATACTGATTTGGTAAAAAACATCAATACCGAACCGATTAACAATACCGTTGTAATACCCAACATTACCATTCTTTTCTTTGAACTATTTAAGAAAGGTCGTTCTAATTTGTTGTAAATTTTATAGATTTTTGAGGTTTCTAAACCTTGTTCTTCTTTGTGTTCTTGATTCTCTTTTTCACGTAATAAATGATAACCCAAATAAGGAGTTACAGTTAATGCAACAAACAACGATAATATCATGGCAATAGAAGCTCCAATCGGCATCGGACTCATATAAGGTCCCATCATTCCTGAAACAAAAGCCATAGGAAGAATTGCAGCAATTACCGTAAACGTTGCTAAAATGGTTGGATTTCCTACTTCATTAATCGCATAAATCGCCGCTTGCTTGAATGGAAGTCGTTTCATTTTAAAATGCCGGTGCATGTTTTCGGCAATAATGATACTATCGTCTACCACAATTCCCACCACAAAAACAAGGGCAAAAAGTGTAATTCTATTCAACGTATAACCCAATAAATAATAACTGAATAAGGTCAACGCAAAGGTCAACGGAACAGAAAAGAAAACTACTAATACACCTCTCCATCCCATAGCTAACATCACTAAAATAGTAACAGCTAAAATGGCTACACCTAAATGCAACAGCAACTCGCCTACTTTGTGTGAAGCAGTTTCTCCGTAATTTCGAGTCACTTCAACATGCACATCGTCGGGAATTAGATTTGTTTTTAATTGCTCTACCCGTTCGATTATTTTATCCGAAATTTTCATTGCATCGGCACCTTTTACTTTTCCGACAGAAATAGTAACGGCGGGATATTCACTCGGTTTGGCTGAAAATTTATCATTCGCCTTTCCATACCCAAAAGAAACATAACTTCGAGCTGTGGAAGGTCCGTCTTGAATAGAAGCCACTTGTTTTAAATACACAGGGATATTTTGATTTATTCCCACCACCAAATTTTCTACATCTTCGGCATTGGATAAAAATTTTCCGGTGGTAATTAAATATTCCGTGTCATTTTGCACAAAACTTCCCGACTGCGAAGAACCATTATTGGCTTGAATCATTTGCATAATTCCTAACGCATCCACTTTGTTTTCAGCCATTTTGTCTTTATCCAAAACCACTTTTAATTCTCGGGTTCGTCCACCAATTTCTTTGGTAATGGCTACATCTTTTACTTTTTCAATTTCAGATGTAACTTCTTCTGCTAACTGACGAATTTCAAAATCATCGTATTTTTCACTCCACAACGTTAATCCCAACATCGGAACATCATCAATAGAACGCGTTTTTACCATCGGTTTGTAAACTCCTTGCGGAAAAATATGTTCGTGTTTGTATAACTCATCGTATAATTTCACATAGGAACGTTCGATGTCTTCACCCACATAAAATTGTACAATAATCATGGCTTGACCGTTCATTGCCATACTATGTAAATGTTCTACTCCTTTAATGTTTGATAAAACTTTTTCTAACGGTTTGATGACACGGCTTTCTACTTCTGCCGGTGTTGCTCCAGGATAACCAATCATTACATCGGCCATGGGAACATTAATTTGTGGTTCTTCTTCTCTTGGAATTAAGAACGAACTATATACGCCAATTACCATCAAAGCCAC
>JAUXNR010000415.1 GCA_030682755.1 Flavobacterium sp. | reverse complement strand
GCAATAAATGTTTTTCCACATCCCGGAGGTCCGTAAAGTAAAATCCCACCACCAGCTTTTTTTCCATAAGCTTTATAAAGATCAGGATATGTTAATGGGTGGATGATTTTTAGTTCAATTTCTTTTTTAACATCATCCATACCCCCAACATGTTCAAAATTAACATCAGGCTTGGTGGTTAGAAATGATTTACTTTCTTCAAATTCATGTGAATCAAAATCATATGCATTCTCATTCGGAATTCTTACTATTGAATCAAGTTCCTCATCACTAAAAGTAGGATGAATGGAAAGTATTTTTTGATAACATACAATTGCTTCTGCTATTGAATTTTCTTTTACTAAACTTTTTGTATAAAGTAATAACGCATCAAAATTTACAGGATCATTTTTTAAAATATCTTCCAAAATAACTATACTTTTGGAGTATTCGTTACTTTGAAAATATATTTTGGACAATCCATATTTAGCCTCATTATTAGTTGAATCCATGTCAATTATTCCTTCAAACTGTTCTTTAGCCTCTCCATAACGATAAAGTTTAAAAAATGAATTTGCCAACAGCATTTTTAAAGGAATGTTATTTGGTGAAAATTGAAGAGCTTCTTTTAAACTATCTATATTATCCATTAGAATCTTTTTGGCTAATATAAAAATCTTTTTTGGGATTCATAATAATTTATAAAAGCTTATATATAAAAAAGAATCGCTCCAAAAATGAAGCGATTCTTAATGTATTATAATCTTAAATTATAATCTTCCTTCTCTAATCTCCTCCACAATCTCTGGATTCAATAACGTTGAAATATCTCCAAAATTTTCAAAATCACCTTCGGCTATTTTTCTCAAAATACGACGCATGATTTTTCCGCTTCTTGTTTTTGGCAAACCGGAAACAAACTGGATTTTGTCCAACTTGGCTATTGGTCCGATTTGATCAGAGATTTGTTGGTTAATTTCTTTTCGTAAATTATCTTGATTTCTGCCTTCTCCGGATTCTTTTAAAATGACATAACCGTATAACGCATTTCCTTTCACATCATGTGGGAAACCTACGATGGCACTTTCTGCCACTGCCGGATGTTCATTGATTGCATCTTCAATGGGAGCAGTTCCTAAATTATGACCGGATACGATGATTACATCATCTACTCTACCGGTGATTCGATAATAGCCTACTTCGTCACGTAAAGCTCCATCGCCGGTGAAATATTTTCCGGGGAAAGCCGAGAAATAGGTTTCTTTATAACGTTCATGATCGCCCCAAATGGATCGGGCCATTGCCGGCCAAGGGAATTTGATACACAAACTACCTGTAACTTGATTGCCTTCAATTTCATTACGCAATTCATCCATCAAAACGGGTTGAATGCCCGGTAACGGTAGCGAAGCATATGTTGGTTTAGTTGGTGTAACAAACGGAATGGGTGAAATCATAATGCCGCCCGTTTCGGTTTGCCACCAAGTGTCCACTAACGGGCAACGTTTTCCACCCACGTGATCGTTGTACCAGTGCCAAGCTTCTTCGTTAATAGGTTCGCCAACAGAGCCGATGACTTTTAACGATTTTAAAGGGAAACGTTGCACATAATCCAAACTTTCTTTAGCTAGAGCACGAATGGCTGTAGGTGCCGTATAAAATTGCGTGATTTTATGTTTTTCAATAATTTCCCAGAATCTACTGAAATCCGGATACGAAGGAACACCTTCAAACATTACCGTAGTAGCTCCATTTAACAATGGCCCATATAAGATATAAGAATGGCCAGTAATCCAACCGATATCGGCAGTACACCAATACACATCATTCTCTTCATAATTGAATACATTTTTAAATGTATAAGCGGTGTAAACCATATATCCAGCTGTGGTATGCAACATTCCTTTTGGTTTTCCTGTAGAACCGGAAGTATATAATATGAATAACGGATCTTCTGCGTCCATAATTTCAGCTACATTGTTTGGAATGGCTTCGTCTAATAAAGGTTGTAACCATAAATCGCGACCTTCTTTCATGTTTACCGTTTCATGAGTGCGTTTGGCAACCAACACTTTTTCAACGGTTGGACATTTTTCAAGAGCTTCATCAATAATACCTTTTAAGTCTATGGTTTTATTTCCTCTGAAACCACCATCTGAAGTGATGACCATTTTACATTCTGAATCGTTGATTCGTGTGGCAACTGCTGAAGCAGAAAACCCGGCAAAAACAACAGAATGAACAGCA
>JAUXNR010000408.1 GCA_030682755.1 Flavobacterium sp. | reverse complement strand
GAATCAATGTGTATTACTTCAAACACTCCTCTTACTTCACCTTCAAATTTAAATGCTCTTTTAACGTTGTTTTGCCCGCAAATCGTAAGGGTAAAAAAAATCAACAATATATTTATAATTTTCATTTTATTACTTTTTTCCTTTTTTATACAATAATGTTGGAACACCTTTGTTTACACCTTTACCTGGAGTAAGCTGATAACCCCCCGCTAGCGCGAGCGTCCCGCTCGTGCCCACAATCTAATTCAAATCAATCTCTAAACATTTAATTTTCATTTCCATAATTTCTTGCACTGCTATATTTCAAATTAACTGTATAGGAAACAAACTCTGGTCGCTTTTCAAAGATAGAAAAATTTATTTCTTTTTATGGGTACTAGCGAGACGCTCTCACAATGGGATACACTCGGAGACTGTTTCATCCATCCCTTTTATTTTTCGTATTTTTGTAAAAAATAAAATTGGATAATCTTTCTCTCATAAAATGCAAATTCTGTGGCACATTCAATCGCAATTTGGATCATTGTTCCAATTGTGGCGAATTGATTAATCCAACAATGATTCGAAAGCTAAGCATTGAAAAAAGAAAGAAGAAAATAAAAGACCAACTAAAAGCAGAACAGGTTACTACTGAAAATTCTTTTTTTTACAAATTACAAAACCATCGCTTTTGGCTCGTTCGCATTTTTGCTGCTGTTTTACATTCCGTTTGGGTCATCATTATGGCAATCGGAAGTTTTTTGGCTTGGTTGGCCGCAATGATTTCGGCCTGATGCAAAGAAAAAAACACTATTCCTTTTGGCTTTTTCTGCTCCTACTTTCGAGCTCTACTGCTATTTATATACTACAACAAACAGAGTATCATGTACCAAGAATCATAAATAATTATTACAACGACTTGACAGCTTTGCCGTTGGTCTTAAGTGTTTGTTTGTGGTCAGCAAGAAAAATCAAAGGCAACCCAAAACTACAACTCACTTTTTTTCAATGTAGTGTCATGGCTTTATTATTCGGATGGTTTTTTGAATGCTATCTCCCCGAAAGAAACCCACGCTACACAGCCGATGTAATAGATGGAATTTTATACCTTCTGGGTGCAATTCTTTTTTATGGATGGCAAAAACTGAACAATTTCAAAAAACATGATTAAACTACTTAATCCAATTTTTTTCTGGATTCAAATAGGTGGAAAGAACTGCATACACATGAACGATTTTTTTTTCTTCATCTACTCCAAAATGAATCATGTATTTAAAAGTTTTTAAAGGTAAACAGTGAATGTCTTTATACCTTATTTGAAAATTTGGATTTTTTTCTAGGTGTTTTAGTGTTATTCTATATTCTAACAAGAATTTTTTGCCTAATCCCTTTCTTCTTGAATTTAAAAAATCACGAGCTTCTGTTAAATCATTTTTAACCTTCGGATCTGCAACTATTGAAAATTTTGCCATGAATTATTCATCTAAATCGTCAATCATAGTAAAAGCATCAACGGGCTTTTTGTTAAGTTTGATTCTTTTAAAAACCTCATCTTTATGCCACTGTGGTATTTCGTCAGACTCTTGCGAATGTTTGTAAGCTAAAAAATCAATATAATTTTCTACATCTTGAATTAAATTATCCGGTAAAAGTTTTAATTTTTTGCTTACCTGTTTTAGTGCTGTTGCTGCCATAGTCAATACTGTAAAAATTATACAAGTAAAAGTATAAAAAATATCATCTCAAAACAACTTCTCATCCTCCTTTTCATAAAACGCATCCACAGAAAGATTGGGCAAACCCGAAGCATAAACCGCCAATTCATCACAACGTTCGTTTTGAGGATGGCTGTTGTGGCCTTTTATCCATTTGAAATCCACTTTGTGTATGCGGTAGATTTTAAGAAATCGCATCCACAGATCGGGGTTTTTCTTTCCGGCAAATCCTTTTTTTTCCCATTGAAAAACCCATCTTTTCTCTACAGCATCCACCACATATTTTGAATCGGAAGTCACCAAAACGGTAGTATTTGGTTTTTTTATTTTTTCTAATCCCACAATAACGGCCAACAATTCCATTCTGTTATTAGTCGTATGACGAAAACCTTCGTAAAACTCTTTTTTATAAGGTGTTCCGACCAATTCCATCACCACACCATAACCGCCGGGTCCCGGATTTCCCTTAGCTGCTCCGTCTGTGTAGATGTGTATTTCGTGGTTCATTATCAAGGTTACGGGTTAAAAGTTAGTCTTTATATTATTTAAGTTCTATGCTGCTTAATAATTCTTTAAAGAATATTTCATTGTTTTCTTTATTTAATTCTTCGATAAAATTGATTGATATAAAATAGCCATTCTTTAAAACGTAATAACTTGAACTAACAACATTACTCTCCTTGCCGTTATGACTCAACTCAAATTTGACAGAAAAAGACACCACTTGCTTACCTGAAACAGTAATTAATTCAGGTTCTTTTTGATATTTGAAATTTTTCAAAGTCTTACTAGCTTCATTATTTGAAAGTTCAATAACTTTTAAAAACTCATCTATTGATTTTGAATTAACACTTCTTGTTCTAACTTTAACAGTTGGAATGATTCCATTAAACTTTGAAGGATGGTATTTATAATATGTAACTAATTCATTTGCAGAATTGCTAGAAGTGAGTAATTTACTTTTTTGCTCTTTTGTAAAATCAAAATTATCTAGATTGTTTAATACTTCATTGTTTTTAACCTCTATCCATTCAAAAGGGACATTCATAGAAAAACCGACTTCCTTGACTTCAAACTTTTCTTGAGCTTGAAAAAAGAAAGGTGTTAAAAAAAAAGAAAGAAAGAAAATAATTCTCATTACTGCAAAATTTTAGAAATTACTTCCGGAAAATAGCGATGTTCCAATTCATGAACTTTGTTGGCAATGGCATCAGATGTGGTACAATCTGAAATGGAAACAGATTTTTGAAAGATTATTCCTCCTTCATCATACTGTTCATTTACATAATGAATCGTAATTCCGGTTTCGGTTTCTTGGTTGTCCAAAACCGCTTGGTGCACATGTTTTCCATACATTCCTTTTCCGCCATATTTGGGCAACAAAGCAGGATGAATATTGATGATTTTATTGGGGAAAGCCGCAATAATAGGCTCCGGAAATTTAAGTAAAAACCCTGCTAAGACAATTAAATCAGGATTCAATTCCTGTATTTTAGAAAGTACAAAATCGCCGTAAAGCTCGTCTTTATTGAAGGTAACCGTTTGAACACCAAGATTTTTTGCTTTCTCAATAACTTTGGCATTAGAATTGTTTGAAAACACACCGACTACCGATTTTGAGGTATTATTTTTGAAATAATAAATGATGTTTTCAGCATTGGAACCCGTTCCTGAGGCAAAAATCACGATGTTCTTCATGTTTCCTGTAATTTTTATTACGCAAAAAAACAAAAAAGAAACGAGAATTTATAGGGTTTAAGCTTCTATTGTGAAATAAATTTTTTAAATTCGTAGTCACATTTATTAACTAAAATGTTGTTTTAAAATAAAGTTTTTTATTTTTGCCAACAATTAAACTAAAATTTAAAGATTATGTCAGACATTGCATCAAGAGTAAAAGCGATTATCGTGGACAAATTAGGAGTTGACGAAAACGAAGTTGTTACAGAAGCAAGCTTCACTAACGATTTAGGAGCTGATTCATTAGACACTGTTGAGCTAATTATGGAATTCGAAAAAGAATTTGATATTCAAATTCCGGACGACCAAGCTGAAAACATTGCTACAGTAGGTCAAGCGATTTCGTATATCGAAGAGGCTAAAAAATAATAACAAAAAAACATCCCGCTATACTTAGGTTTGGCGGGTGTTATTATTTTAATTAAAAGTATAACCTGATTGTCTTACAATCTAAAACATATACAAAATATCCCCTGATTTTTAATTATTCAATAAAAATCAGGGTTTTTTTGTTTATATTCGTACCAATTAAATTCAATTAAAAATGGAATTAAAACGAGTAGTTGTTACCGGTTTAGGTGCACTGACACCTATAGGAAATAATATTCAAGAATATTGGAATAGCTTAGTAAACGGTGTTAGCGGTGCTGCACCAATCACGTATTATGACACAGAAAAGCACAAAACAAAGTTTGCCTGTGAAGTAAAAAATTTCAACATTGAAGATTTTATTGACCGCAAAGAAGCCAGAAGAATGGACAAATTTGCTCAATATGCCATTGTTGCCAGTGATGAAGCTATCAAAGATGCCGGAATTACACCTGATAACATAGACAAACACAGAGTTGGCGTAATATGGGGTGCCGGAATTGGCGGTTTAGAAACTTTTCAAGAAGAAGTTTTGTATTATGCCAAAGGAGACGGAACGCCAAAGTTTAATCCTTTCTTTATTCCAAAAATGATTGCAGACATTGCTCCTGCTCATATTTCAATGCGAAACGGATTCATGGGGCCAAATTATACCACGGTTTCTGCTTGTGCGTCTTCGGCAAATGCTTTGATTGATGCGTTTAATTATATCCGATTAGGACTTTGTGATGTTATTATTTCAGGAGGTTCTGAAGCAGCCGTAACCATTGCAGGAATGGGCGGTTTCAACTCCATGCATGCTTTATCAACACGAAACGAAAGTCCGGAAACAGCTTCAAGACCTTTTGATGCCACTCGTGACGGTTTTGTTTTGGGTGAAGGTGCCGGAGCTTTGGTATTAGAAGAATATGAACACGCTAAAGCTCGTGGAGCAAAAATATATTGTGAAATAGGCGGTGGCGGAATGTCTTCTGATGCCTATCATTTAACCGCACCACATCCGGAAGGAATTGGCGTAATTGCCGTAATGAACAATTGTTTACGCGATGCAAAAATGGCTCCTGAAGATGTAGAACACATTAACACACACGGAACCTCAACACCACTTGGAGATGTTGCCGAATTAAAAGCGATAAGTGCTGTTTTTGGGGATCATGCAAAAACCATAAACATCAATTCCACAAAGTCCATGACGGGTCACCTTTTGGGTGCTGCCGGAGGAATTGAGGCAATTGCTTCTATCTTGGCCATCAAACACGGCATAATTCCTCCAACAATCAACCATGAAGTTGTGGATGAAAACATCAACCCGGAACTTAATTTGACGTTGAATAAAGCACAAAAAAGAGACATTAAAGTAGCCATGAGCAATACCTTTGGTTTTGGCGGTCATAATGCTTGTGTTTTGTTTAAAAAAATTGAAGGTTAATTTTCAAAATGAATTTATTTAAAAAAATATTATCAAATTCCCGTTCTGATGAGGACGGGATTTTTTTTACTGAAATTCAAAAAATATTGGGATTTAAACCCATTGACATAGAAATTTATAAAAAAGCATTCACACATCGCTCCTTCAATAAAACGGATGCAAAAGGAAATCCTATCAGTTATGAACGTTTAGAGTTTTTGGGTGACGCCATGTTAAGTGCCGTAATTGCTGGACATTTATTCAATGAAGTCCCTCATGGTGACGAAGGATATCTCACAAAAATGCGATCAAAAGTAGTGAGCAGAGAACACTTGAACGAACTTGGTAAAGACTTAAATCTAATAAGTTTTGTGAGCAGTAATGTTCCGATGAAACATTTTGGAGACAACATTCACGGTAACATTTTTGAAGCCTTGATTGGGGCAATTTTCTTAGACAAAGGATACACCTATTGTGAAAAATTCATCAACAAAAGAGTGATTATTCCTTATGTAGATATTGCAAAATTGGAAGGAAAAGTTATCAGTTATAAAAGCATGGTGATTGAATGGTGTCAAAAAGAAAAAAAATCATTCCATTTTGATGTTTATGATGACAATGGTATTGATGGTCAACGTTTTTTTGGCGTCAAATTGATGATTGAATCAAAAATTATTGCAAAATCAAGAGCCACTTCCAAAAAGAAAGCAGAAGAAATTGCAGCCAAAAGAGCTTACTTTGCACTTCAGGAAAGAATGACCAAAAAACCTTAAAATACTATATCGTTTTCGTTAATAAAATTACGTTAAGTTAAAACACAAGCATACTTTTTTGCCATTTAAATAGTATATTTACAACTTAATTGGTTTTAAATGGCTGTTCATAAACTAGTAATCGACGACTTTGAAGAAGCTGATTTTCAACTAATCGCTATTCATACTACTTTAGAAGATTATCGTTTGGCTTATTTTATGAATCAAAATTTACCCATATTGTTAAGTAGGAGTAAAAAAGAAATTCAAACCTCATTCCAATCCATCAAGACCGGATTTACCCGATTTGTTTTTGAAGATCCTGATAATCAAATTGAGTGGAATTTGATTGAAAACAAAAAAGAAGTAGCTGTTTTACAAAAGAGTAAAAACCAAACTCTTTTTGAAAGCACAGAAGCCTTTACCAATACCGTTTATTTATTGCCGGAATTTAAAAAAGTGGATTTTTTCTTTAAAATAGATGCCGAAGAAACACAGGTTAATTTAGCCAAAATAGTTGAAAAAGTCAAACACATTCCATCCATTGAAACGGTTTATCAAGTAGATAAAAATAAAATAAAATCTAAAAATAATTTAATTTTCTAATAAGAAATGCCAACAAATAAAAAAACAAAAATTGTAGCCACCCTGGGTCCGGCTTGTAGCAGCAAAGAAGTCATAAAAAAAATGATTGATGCCGGAGTTAATGTTTTTAGAATTAATTTCTCGCATGCTGATTATGAAGACGTAAGTGAACGAATCAGAATTATTCGCGAATTAAATGACGAATACGGTTATACCACTGCAATTTTAGCAGATTTACAAGGCCCAAAACTTCGTGTGGGTGTTATGAAAGAAGATGTTGTGGTGAATAAAGGTGATATCATTACCTTTCAAACTGCCGAAGACATTCCCGGAACTGCCGAACGCGTTTATATGAACTATAAAGAATTTCCAAAAGATGTAAATCCGGGTGAAAAAATTCTTTTAGATGATGGAAAACTTATGTTTGAAGCCATTGAAACCAACGGCACAACCGAAGTGGTTTGTAGAGTTATTCAAGGCGGTCCTTTAAAATCAAAAAAAGGAGTTAACCTGCCAAACACAAAAGTATCGCTTCCGGCTTTGACTAAAAAAGACATTAAAGACGCAATATTTGCCATAGAAAACAATGTAGATTGGATTGCTCTTTCGTTTGTTAGAACTTCAAAAGATTTAGAAGAATTGCAAGATTTAATTGCAAAACATTCCGACCATAAAATTCCGATTATTGCAAAAATTGAAAAGCCTGAAGGTGTTGAAAACATTGATAAAATTGTCGCTTTTTGTGACGGATTGATGGTGGCTCGTGGCGATTTAGGGGTAGAAGTTCCCGCAGAAGAAGTGCCTTTAATTCAAAAGAAATTAATTCACAGAGCCAAAACAGCCCGAATTCCTGTAATTGTTGCCACACAAATGATGGAAACAATGATTACTAGTTTAACGCCAACTCGTGCAGAGGTAAACGACGTTGCCAATTCTGTCATGGATGGTGCAGATGCCGTAATGCTTTCAGGAGAGACCTCTGTTGGAAGTTATCCGGTTGAAGTCATTGAGACCATGACTAAAATTATTAAATCGGTTGAAGACAGCCCGTTGATTCAAGTGCCGCAAAATCCGCCTCATGTTAGAACAAAACGATTTATAACCAAATCCATTTGTTATCACGCTGCGATTATGGCAAACGAAATAAAATCAAAAGCCATTTCAACACTAACAAATAGTGGTTATACTGCTTTTCAAATTTCTGCTTGGCGACCAAGTGCTCACATTTTAGTATTTACATCCAACAAACGAATTTTAACACAACTTAATTTATTGTGGGGCGTTAGATCGTTTTATTATGACAAATTTGCCAGCACCGATGATACGGTTGAAGATGTGAACAGCATTGCCAAAGAAAAAGGATTTGTGTTCAAAGGTGATATGGTGATTAACTTAGCCGCAATGCCCATTGCAGAAAAAGGAATGGTAAACACATTGCGAGTTTCAGAAATAGAATAAACTATAAAATAGAGACTTAAAAACTCCAATTGAGAAATTTCTCAATCTGAGTTTTTTTTAGAATTCAAATTTCAGTTGCACCACTACCGTTTTTTTGATTTCAGTATTTAAGTTGTTTAAAGAAATTCCCAACAAACGAACGGATTCTTTTAACTTTTCTTGGTATAATAATTCTTTTGCTGTTTCTAGTAATAATGCTTTATCCGAAATAAAATAAGGCAACGTTTTACTTCTGGTTTGTTGTGAAAAATCGGAATATTTTATTTTTAAGGTTATTGTTTTTCCGGCGATTTTGTGTTTTTGTAAGCGTTTCTCAAGTTCTTTGGCGATACTTTCCAAACGTTCTTCCATAAAGACTTCGGAAGATAAATTTTCATTAAATGTTCGTTCGGCTCCCACCGATTTAGAAATACGATTAGGTTTAACCGGACTGTTATGAATGCCACGAACGATGTAATAATAATGTATTCCGCTTTTGCCGAA
>JAUXNR010000407.1 GCA_030682755.1 Flavobacterium sp. | reverse complement strand
ATGAGGATGACCAGATTAATGAAACCGCTCCGGCTTGGACAAAAGCTCCATCGGAATTGAAAGATGAAGATTATAAAGAATTTTACAGAGAATTGTATCCAATGCAATTTGAAGATCCGTTGTTCAGCATTCATTTGAACGTGGATTATCCGTTTAATTTGACGGGGATTTTATATTTCCCAAAAATGTCTGCGGATTTACAAATTCAAAAAGACAAAATTCAATTATACCAAAATCAGGTTTATGTTACGGATAATGTAGAAGGAATTGTTCCTGAATTTTTAGTCATGCTTCGCGGAGTAATTGATTCGCCGGATATTCCGTTGAATGTTTCGCGTTCATATTTGCAATCAGACGGAAATGTAAAAAAGATTTCAAATTACATTACTCGAAAAGTAGCGGATAAATTGAAATCCTTATTCAACGAAAATCGTGCAGATTTTGAACAAAAATGGAATGACATCAAAATCGTGTTAGAATACGGAATGCTTTCGGAAGCTAAATTCTATGAAAAAGCAGGTGATTTTGTATTGTATCCAACGGTTGATGAGAAATATTACACCTTAGCTGAATTAAAAGAAAAAATCACTGCAAATCAAACCGATAAAAACGGAAAATTGGTTGTTTTATATGCATCTAATAAAGAAGCTCAACACGGTTATATTGACATTGCCAAAGAAAAAGGTTACGAAGTATTGTTGTTAGACAGTCCGATTGTATCGCATTTGATTCAAAAATTAGAAGCTGATAATGAAAACTTGACGTTTGTTCGTGTCGATTCAGATCACATTGACAAATTGATTCAGAAAGAGGACACACAAATTTCAAAATTATCGGAAGAAGAATCAACTAAATTAAAAACCGTTTTAGAAGAATTGGTTCCAAAAGCAACATACACTGTTCAATTGGAAGCGATGGATAGCAACGCTGCACCTTTTATGATTACGCAACCGGAATTTATGCGAAGAATGAAAGAAATGAGTCAGTCTGGTGGCGGTGGTATGTTTGGTATGGGTAACTTCCCTGAAATGTATAATTTGGTGGTGAACACCAATTCCAATTTAGCCACAACCATTCTTTCTACAGAAGATAAATCAGCTCAGGAACATTTAGTAAAACAAGCGATGGATTTGGCAAAAATCTCTCAAGGATTGTTGAAAGGTGAGGAATTGACGGCGTTTGTGAAGCGAAGTTTTGAGATGATAAAGTAAAAGTGATTAGTGACTGATAATTAGTAAAACCTGTGAGTGAAAGCTTGCAGGTTTTTTTGTAAAACAAACTTACCTTTATCAAAGGTTTGAAATAAAAGGGACTTGAAATTAACAAAAGCTCTGAGTGAAAAATTGAACGAGTTTTTTCTACAATAAATACCTTAATTTTACGTACTACTATAAAGTTCAAAAATCAACATGAGAATACTGCTCCAAATTCTTTTTTTGTTTATTTCATTTTCCATAATTGCACAAGATGGCACTTCAATTGAAAAAATAGTGAAAGCTGATTTTGACGAAAATGGCATTGAAGATATTGCCTATTTAACTCAAGAAACGTCATCAGATTATGATTCGTTAGAAATTGAAGTTCATTTGATGGGAAGCGAGGGTATTTTGCATGAAATAAAAACCGAGAAGATGATTTTCAACAAAACCAATTCTGATGATTATCTGCTTTGTTATTCCTTTGCCTATAGTGAAAACAGCCTCAACTTGGTTTTTAGAAAAAACGATACAAATTATTATTGGTTTTTTGAATACAACGAAAATGATTTTGAACTGTTGTATTACGGCGAATCCATAAGAGAAAATGAAACACAAACTTTTAGGTATTTAAACTTGAAATCCGGCAAATTATCTGTTAGTCAATTAAAACCTAATGCCGATAACTGGGATACTTTTTCAAAACCTTTTACGGTGATTTCAATTCCTACTTTAAAAGAATTTAAAGGTTATGAAGTCAAATGGCCGAAGTGATGTTTTGAAAAAACGTTCAAATCTGAAATCTTTTATTCAATGTATTCAAGAAATCACGAACTTTG
This sequence comes from Flavobacterium sp., assembly GCA_030682755.1. Taxonomy (GTDB): domain Bacteria; phylum Bacteroidota; class Bacteroidia; order Flavobacteriales; family Flavobacteriaceae; genus Flavobacterium. The sequence goes on along the minus strand of JAUXNR010000407.1, from coordinate 6,663 downwards.
AACTCGTAACCCGAAACCCGAAACTTCACCATGACCCTTACCATCGACACACCTGCCCTACTCTTTTCTGCCACATCTTTGATTTTATTGGCCTATACCAATCGATTTTTAACCATTGCTCAGATTGTTCGTGGCTTAAAGAAAACCTATGATGAGAAAGAAAACAAAAGCATTTTGATTGAAATTTCCAATTTAAATCTTAGGTTAACGTTGATTCGTTACATGCAATTGGCAGGCGTATTGAGTTTGTTTTTATCTGTTTTTGCAATGTTGGTTTTATTTTTTGAATACCAATTGCCCGGTATTATTCTTTTTGGAGGAAGTTTATTAGCTCTATTAATTTCATTAGGCATTTCGTTTTGGGAAATAAGTATTTCGGTAAAAGCGTTGCGAGTGCATTTGAAAGATTTGGTTGAATAATTTTCCGAATACTATCAAGTAAATAAATACATTTTTTTAAAGAAGAGAAAGAATTGAAAATTAATAATTGTAAAAAAAAAAAACGAAATTAAATCACTTTAAAATTGATTTGATGAATTCAAACACAAAAACGTGTTGAATAGGTAAACTTGGTTTTTCAAATAATTAATTAACTATAGTCTGTTGATCATCTTTTTTGTCATTATTCAAAATAGTACTTTCTTCTCTTGCTAATTTATTTTTTGTTGGAATTTTATAATTCAAAGTTATTCCAACACGCCTGGAATCATTTTTACTTTCATAAATAAGATTAGTTCCTAATGCATTAAATCCTTGCTCATTAGTATTCAAGATATCATTTGCATAAATAGAAACGGACAAATTATCATTTAAGAATTTTTTAGAAAAAGTTAGATCAAATTGTTGGCTAAAAGGAACTCTGTTTTCATAGTAAAAGTAATTCCCACCAATTGATGACGTATTATAATTTGCTGTAAATTTAATTTTAGCAGGCAGAACAATTTGAGACATGGCATTAAAAAACCACAAACCATTTCCGTTAACATCAGGCAAAACATGCTTTTGATGACCTAAGTACAGATATAAAAAATTAATTTCATCTGGATTAAAGTCAAACTTTAGTGTTTCCTTTATCCCTTTGGTAAACAACATATAAGGAATTGGAAAGCCAAAATTAAAATTATGTATGGTGAGTTGCGGAATATTTTCAGTAACACTTGCAGCTCCATCATCAATAGAAATTATCCTATTCATAACCTGATTGTTGACATCACTTCTGGAATAACTCACATAAAAATATTCAAATGCACTTATTTTAAGCTCATAATTATCAAAAATAGCTGGTTCTAAATTTGGATTTCCAAAAAAGGAAACGTTAGGGTTTTGATAATTGGTATTATTTGGATTTAAAGCTGAAGTAGTTGGCAAAACTATCTTTTTATTATAATTTGTGTTTATAAAAACTTGAGGAAGTATGTTGTATTGAATACTAGCATTTGGAAAAAATCGGGTTTGATTGAACGGAATTAATTCACCTCCATCTGCTTTACCTTCAATTGAATATGACTCCAGTCTTCCTCCTAAAATAAAATCAAAAGACTTGTATGAAGATTGAAATTCAGAATAGGTTGCTAAAGTAGTTCTTTGATAATCTAAATTAGTTTGCTCAAAATTTTGTGCCTTAAAATTTAAATTATCTGCTAAAACCCCAACTGAAACTTTAGTTTTATCTAAAAATGAAAGCTCTTGAGAATAATCCGTTTTGAATTGATAAAATAATTGATCGAAACCATTATTTAAAATAGAGTTTCCGGTATTTCTATTATTTAAACCAAAATTATTATCAACTGAATTTATATTAATTCTAAAATCTAATTTCTTTGTAATATCATCAAATCTCTTTTGATAGTTTAAAGCAACATCATTTCTATTCAGCTTGTTTTTACTTAAATCACTAGTTTCAAATCCAAATCCACTTGCTTCAATAGAGGCATTATTGTTTGAAGTTGTAAGGTCATAATTCACCAATAATCGATCTTTCTTTAAATCAAATTTTAATCCGGTCTTGAAAAAGTAAAAACGGTTTTCTCTGTCAGTTTCATTATTTGAAAGCACTTCATCTTCATTATAAAAATTAGAACGTTGGTATCCGTTATTATAATTTTGTCCCAACTGTATTTGCCAACCAAACCATTTATTTTTGGCATTCACTAATAAACTATTATTAAATCGATGACGTGATTTATCGTATTTTGTGTAACTGTATCCATTTGAATAAGTAGCAGAAAGATATTTTTTAGCATTTTTAGATGTTATTATATTTATAATTGCTCCTCCTGAAGTAGCAGGAAATTCTGCTCCGGGTTGTGTTATAATTTCTACTTTTTCAATTGAATTTGCCGGAAGACTTTCTAAATAAGAAGTTAATTCATTTGAATAAATATTCAGTGGTCTTGCATCCATAAAAACCTCAAGTTGTTTGCCTTGATACATCATTCCTGCCACATCCGAAACAATTAATCCCGGTAGTTTTCTTAACCCCTCCATAACAGAACCTGAATTCAAATAACTTTGATTTGAAAAATCAAATATTGTTCGATCAGCTTTTTGCTCAATACTCTTTTTTGTTGATTGAACTATAACTTCTTTTAACTCGGTAGTTTTTATCGTGTCATTGGTAGTTTCTTGTTGTGATTGTACGAAATGAAAGGCAAATATAAAAAGGCAAAGTAAAAAGTTTCTCATTGTGATAATTTATCCTTAATTAGTTGACAATATACATATTTTGTTACTCTTTTTATTCATTATTCCACTATCCACAACAACACCGGTTTTTCAACCTTTTTTAATTTTTCGTCCAAAACGTTCATAAATTCATCCGAAACTGCGGGACAACCCCAACTTAACGGTGCATACCTGGGATAAATTTCTTCATTGGAAACAGCCGTCCATGAATGCAACACCACTACTCTTTTTATCGCATTATTGTTTGTGTTTTCCAAACCGTGTAGCCAATATTTTATATTTATTCCCCAAGAACTATAATCCCGTTTTCCGATTTTAAATTTGCCCGACATAGAACAATGACTGTCAGGTTTATTGCTGAATTTTGCTTTTTTATATTTTTCAGGATTATCTTCAAAAACATCGCAAGTGCCATGAGTAACTATGTTTTTATCAACGATATTTTTTGTTTTAAAGTCATACACAAAAAAGCGATTTTTACCCGAATGAATACTCATATCAATTAAGAAATAAAAATCCTGATTGAATTGGTTCGCTTTGCAATAAGCCAAAGCTTCATTATGAATAGAAGTGTAATCTTTTACTACTTCAACCGGAGGTGTGTGATTGCAATAAATAAAAGATAAAACGAAGAGTAAAAACAATTTTCTCACGGGCCTTTTTATTTTTAAACTAAGAAATAATCAAATTAGTATGAATAGGGTCAAATTTGAAATTTTCGCTTTACTCATTTAATGGAACATGGATGAAACAGATGAAACGGATTTTCGCTGATTTTGACAGCTTCGCTATAGAAATTGAAAAATGGATATAATTTTGCTAATCGCAGTATTTTTAACAGATACCAACTAGCAACTCGAAACCCGAAACTTTTCCCTATCTTTGCCAGCTTTTTAAATTGAAAAATATGTTAGGAAATCGGGTATTAAAAGGAGTATTTTTAGTTGGATTGGGAGCCACCAGTTATGGTATGTTGGCCACATTCGTAAAGTTAGCCTACCAAGAAAATTTTACTACTGCCGAAGTAACTATTGCTCAATTTGTGTTAGGAATCATTGGTGTTTTAATCATCAATTCATTTCAGCGTGTAAAAAATAACAATACAGCAATTAAAGCAACCCAAAAGAATATTTTTCAATTAATGCTTGCCGGAACTTCTTTAGGAATGACGAGTGTTTTTTATTATTTATGTGTTCGTTATATCGACGTTTCCATTGCTATCGTATTATTAATGCAAACCGTTTGGATGGGCGTTTTGCTGGAAATGATTTTAGATAAAAAGCTACCCTCCATTCAAAAAATAGTTGCCGTTATCATTGTTTTAATTGGAACTGTTTTGGCTACCAACTTACTCATTAATGAAATTGAATTAGACTGGAGAGGTTTATTTTGGGGAATGCTAGCCGCCGCATCTTTCACCACAACTATGTTTACTGCCAATCGAGTGGCTTTAGGCATATCGTCTGCACAACGAAGTTTGTACATGCTTTTAGGTGGTGCTATTATTGTTTTAATTTTTGCATTACTAACACAAAACACTCCTTTTAACTTTGAAATCTTTTTGAAATGGGGAATTATTTTGGCTCTTTTTGGAACCATAATTCCACCCATGCTTTTAAATGCCGGTTTCCCGCATACCGGAATCGGATTGGGAAGTATTGTAGCGTCTTTAGAATTGCCTGTTTCTGTTTTGATGGCCTACTTTTTATTGAATGAAACGGTAAACGGCTTGCAATGGTTTGGAATTGTTTTAATTCTACTTGCCATTGTAATTATGAACATTCAATTCAAAAATAAAAGTTGATAAATTAGTTGTAAAATTAGTTCTACAATCGTAATTTTTTAACATTTTTTTTATAAATTCGTTTTTGAATCTAATAATTCATTTATGAATTTACCTTGGCATTTGTACCTCATGGGAGCTATTTATATTCTAGCCGGGTTGAATCATTTCAGAAATCCTAGACTTTATATAAAAATCATTCCTCCTTATTTTAAGAAACCGGAATTCCTGAATAAACTTTCTGGAATTGCTGAAATAATTTTTGGTATATCACTCTGTATACCGCTTTTTACTTCTGTTGCTGCATGGGGAATTATAGCTTTACTCATTGCTGTTTTTCCTGCAAACGTATATATGTATCAAAATGACAAAGCGGGTTTAGGATTGCCAAAATGGATACGATTACTTCGATTGCCACTGCAACTCGGACTAATTTTTTGGGCTTTTCAATACACTAATTATTAACTAAACTATTTTTTATGAAAAAACTATTTGCAGAATTTTTTGGAACGTATTGGTTGGTTTTTGGGGGTTGTGGTAGTGCATTATTTGCTGCCGGAATTCCTGAATTGGGTATCGGATTTGCCTGAGTTTCTTTGGCTTTCGGTTTAACGGTTTTAACCATGGCTTATGCTGTTGGTCATATTTCAGGAGGTCATTTTAATCCGGCTGTTTCTTTCGGACTTTGGGCAGGCGGACGTTTTGATGCTAAAGAATTAGCTCCTTACATTATATCTCAATGCATTGGAGGTTTAGCCGCTGCTGCAACACTGTATTTCATTTTAAACGGTCAAGACAGCTTTTTGGGGATTGACAACACAAAAGCAGGTGCTTTTGCCACAAACGGATACGGAGCCTTTTCCCCGTCCGGGTATTCTATGGCCGCTGCTTTTGTTGCAGAATTTGTATTGACATTATTCTTCTTATTGGTCATTCTTGGAGCGACAGATAAATTTGCAAATGGGAAGTTTGCGGGAATCGCCATCGGTTTGGCCTTAACGTTAATTCATTTAATCAGCATTCCGATTACCAACACATCTGTTAATCCGGCTCGATCTACATCACAAGCTATTTTTGCGGGAGGTGAACCACTATCGCAAGTTTGGCTGTTTTGGTTAGCTCCAATTTTAGGAGCAATTGTAGCGGGTATTATTTATAAAAATCTTTTACAAAACAACGAAAACTAACAAATTCTAACCATAAGTATGTTAAAGCGATGGATATATTCTGTCGCTTTTTTATTTTTACATCATGAATTCATTATTCCCCAAAGAGAAAATTGTTTTTGACTTACCCGATGCCGAGATCGAGTATTATCCTGACTTTTTTTCAAGAGAAAAAGCTTCTGAATTGTTTGCAAAGCTAAAAACTGAAATCCCATGGCAACAAGACAAGATAACGGTTTTTGGTCAAACGCATTTACAACCCAGATTAACTGCTTTATTTGGAAATGACGGGAAAACGTATTCGTATTCCAACATCATCATGCAGCCACACAAGTGGAATTCCTTATTGGTTTTTATAAAAAATGAAATTGAAGAAATTTGTTCAGAAAACTTCACTACTGTTTTACTCAATTTATATCGAGACGGAAAAGACAGCAACGGATGGCATGCAGACAATGAGAAAGAATTAGGTAAAAATCCGGTAATTGCCTCCGTTAGTTTTGGTGCAGAACGAGCGTTTCATTTGCAGCACAATTCCATCAAAGAAGCCAAACAAAAAATCATTTTAGAACATGGCAGTTTGTTGCTCATGAAAGGCACAACACAACATTTTTGGAAACATCAAATTCCGAAAACTAAAAAACCAATCGGCGAACGTATCAATTTAACTTTCAGAATTATTAAATAAATTAATCTATTCCTTATTTTATTACTTTTGATGTAAAATCAGCAGGTCATGAATTCTATAATTGATTATTTTGAAACCATTTCTTCTCTTCACAGAGGTTTAATTTTAGTTGGTGGTATTGCTTTATTTTGGCTTATTGAAAATGCATATCCGTTATTTAAATTTCAATACAACAAAATTGAACACGCCGGAATCAATATCTTTTTTACAGCTACAACCATAGTGGTAAACTTTGTTATGGCATTCATTTTATTGCTTGCTGCAGATTTTGCCATCCAACAAAACATTGGAATTTTACAATGGTTGCCTTCCATGAATATTTGGTTGTACACTATTATTGG
>JAUXNR010000396.1 GCA_030682755.1 Flavobacterium sp. | reverse complement strand
GCAATACATTATGTTCTTGGCAGGTTTGGAAATTGATTTGGCAGAGTTTAAAAAAAATAGCGGTAAAAGTTTGGTCTTTGGATTGCTTACTTTCTCGATACCCATGACAATTGGAACGCTTGCAGGATATTATATTTTGGAATTTTCGTTACCAACATCCATTCTTCTGGCTAGTATGTTTGCTTCGCATACGCTGATTGCTTATCCCATTGTAAGTAAATTAGGAGTAGCTAAAAACAGAGCCGTAAATGTAACTGTTGGAGGAACAATGATTACAGATACGCTTGCACTTTTGGTTTTGGCCGTAATTGCCGGAATGCAAGTGGGAGAAATTAATCAAGAATTTTGGATACGATTAGGCGTTTCAGTCATTGTTTTTGGTTTGGTTGTCATGCTTATTTTTCCCATAATTGGAAGGTGGTTTTTTAAACGTTTTGATGACAATATTTCCCAATATATTTTTGTTTTGGCAATGGTGTTTTTGGGTTGTACCTTGGCTGAATTGGCCGGAATTGAAGCAATTATTGGGGCTTTCTTAGCCGGATTAGCTTTGAATAGATTAATTCCGCATACCTCACCTTTAATGAATCGAATTGAATTTGTGGGGAATGCTTTGTTTATTCCTTTCTTTCTTATTGGAGTTGGAATGTTGATTGATTACAAAGCTTTCATTAAAGACTGGAATACCTTGCAAGTTGCAGGAATTATGACCGCATGTGCCATTGTTGGTAAATACATTCCGGCCTGGATAACTCAAAAGATTTTTGGTTATTCACGTGATGAAAGAAGATTAATTTTCGGATTGAGTAACGCTCAAGCAGCTGCAACACTGGCTGCAGTTTTGGTTGGGTTTAACATCATAATAGGATATGACAGTGTTCCGCAATATGAGGAGGTTCATTTGAAGAGTAACAAATTAACTACAGAAGATAATTCGCAATTGTTATTTCAAAATTTAGAAAAAGGAGAAATTCCAAAGATTGGCTCAGATGCATTAATGCAGAACTTACCTGCTGATGGAACTTATAAGTTGACCGATAAAACTGAAATGGTTTTTGTTCAAGGTAAATTATCAGATATTAAAATACCTAATAGGCTTTTGAATGAAAATGTTTTGAATGGTACTATTTTAATGATTTTAATTACGTGTACCATTGCATCTTTTGTGGCTCAAAAAGGGGCTTATAATATTGCTTTAATGGAAGACGATGATGAGAGTGATAGTGATGGAGAATCTGTAGAAAGTGATGAACGGATTTTAATTCCAATGAAAAACATAGAAACAGTAGAAGAATTAATTCAACTTGCTGTAACTATGAAATCAAAGAAAAATAAAACTGGATTATTTGCTTTAAACATTATCAGCAACAATATTGCAACAACTTCACAAGAAACAAAAGCAAAGAAAATAGTTGATAAAGCAGCCGTTGTTGCTTCAGCAACAGATAATAAATTAAACATGTTGATGCGTTATGATCTTAACATTTTAAACGGAATTTCAGGAGTTGTAAAAGAGCAGAAAATATCAGATATTATTCTTGGTCAAACAGAGTCATTAGGATCTAGCGAAAGTTTGTATGGTCCTTTAACCGATGGGGTTTTAAATAAATGTAATACAACAACTTTTATTTATAAATCAGTGCAGCCCATTGCAACAGTTAAACGCTATTTGGTTGTAATTCCAGAACGGGCAGAACGTGAAATCGGATTTCCGTTTTGGCTTTTGAAAATTTGGAATTTGGGTAAAAATACAGGGTCAAAAATTATTTTTTACGGAAGTGAAACTACCATAAGTTTAATTAAAGATATTCATTCAAAACACCCTGTTGATGCCGTTTTTAATATTTTTTCAGATTGGGAAGATTTTTTGATTTTATCTAGAAATTTAAGTAAAGATGATGCTTTTGTTGTGGTGATGAGTAGAAAATCTAATTTGTCTTTTAATAATACAATGAATAGTGTTCCGGGTTATATGAACAAATATTTCAATAAAAATAATGTGATTTTAATATATCCATTTCAATCCGGCATTTCAGGCTCCACCAGAATTGACTTAAAAAACCCCGGAGCATTAGACACATTTACAGAAAATTTAGAAAGATTAGATGACGTTAGAAAATTAATTGGAAAACTGTTTCAGAAAAAGTAATGAATTATCTGATATTTTAATTATTTTTGAAAATATCTAATTTATTAATGAAATTTCAACAATTCATTTTAGTGTTTTTTTTATTCTTGTCAAGTTATACTTTTGCACAAGTTGGTAATTTTACATTAGAAGTAAACGCAACTGATGAATCATGCCTTGGTAATGGGTCACTCAGTTTTAGTGTCTCAGGAACCACTCCGGGAGCAACTATGAGTTATGCTGTTTTTTTACAGCCAAACCTTACCACTCCAATTGCTGTTTTGCAAGCAACAACTTTAACAGGGTTGAATGCAGGTAATTATACAATTGTTGCTACTCAAACACTAGGGGCAAGCTCTGGTTCACAACAAACAGATGTAACTATTCAAAATTTAATTCAACCACTTTCTTATAACTTGCAAGGTGTAAAAGTGAATTGTGGATTTGATGGTCAAATAACTGTAAATGTTACAAATGGAAACGCTGTTTCTTATGAGATTTTTTCAGGACCTATAATTGCCGCACCACAAGTTTCAAACGTTTTTTCAAATTTACCAACAGGAATTTATCAAATTAGAGTATTTGATAATTGTGGTGATGCTGTTGTACAAACCTTTACATTATTAGCCAATAATTTGTCAATTATAATTGATCCTGTGACATTTACAACAGGGCTTTTGCCTTCATGTGATACAATTAAGGTAAGTAATTTTTATGGAGCTACCACAAACAGCGTGGTTTCCTATCCGTTACAAATTGAATATACTGTTTTTCCACCGGGTGGAGGAACTCCCATAATTATTAATCATACAATTGAAAACGGACAATCCACAGGGACAGTTACTAACGATATTCCCTTTTATCACGGACAATCATATTCCTATAATATAAAAATTACGGACAGTTGCGGAAATGTTTTTGTCCGGAATAATAACGTTGTATTTAAGTCAATAAGTTTGGAAGTAGTTTCTGGTCAGGCAAGTTGTCAAGGTGCTTATTTATCATTGTCTCCCGCATTTTATTTACCGCCATTTACCATTACTTTCTTGCAAGCACCAGCAGGATTTAATGCTGCTCAAGCAAATCTTTCACACCCTGGGCCGTTTGATGAAGTCCCCGTGCTTTATGGTAGTGCATCAAATCCAATACCACAAGGAGTTTATGTTATTCAAGTAACTGACGCATGTGGGAGATCTGCAACAATTACAAAAGATGTGGTTGTTTCAGTATCACCTCCTGAAATTGAAATATTACTTGGTTGTGAAATTACTAGTGAAAGCGGAATTAGAATATCTTCTATTTCTCCAGTAACAATTGCCAGTGTCACTTTATTGAACGCACCAGCCGCTTATCCAAATTCACTTCCTGAAAATTTATCTTCATTTATTGTTGGAGGAATATTTAATTTGAATACAAATATTTACCAAGGAACTTATGTATTTCAAGTTGTTGACAGTTGTGGACAAACGTATAATTTATCAGGGGAGGTGCAACTTGTAAATTTGTTAACATTTGACGTGGGTCACAGACCCGGTTGCGATATTGGATTTGGCGGAATACGTTTGGTTCCAAATAAAACCATAACCTCTATAATCTTAACGAATGCCCCAACTAATTTCCAAGGAATTTTACCTTTAAATTTATCAGCAAATATTAATTCAAATGGAGCTTTTAATTATGGAAATGTTCCAGCCGGTAATTATACATTTGTAATTCAGTATTTATGTGAAGGGATTGTATCTCAAACAACTGAAACGTTTACTGTCATTGGTTATGAAATCACAAATAACACACTTACTGTTTTTGAAAACTGCGGTTCATTTGATTTACAAATTCAACATTCAAGTAACGGTATTTTATCTCAGTCTTTTTGGTTGCAAAAACAAAACTCGGTTACAGGGCAGTGGGGACATCCTTTAACAGGTGTTGTTTATAATCAAGGAACTGTTCCAAATTCAACTAATTCTTATTTTTTAAATTTAAATTCAATAAATTTTAATATTGCAGCTTCCGGAAATTTTAGAGTTTTAAAACAATTTCAATCTATTAGTCAAGCAGGTACAACGCAAAATTGTGTGACTGTTCTTCATGAATTTATTTTTACTGATGGTCCCAGAATAATAGATGTTTATAGTTTTCAATGTGCTAGCGGCAACCTTGATACTTTTGTTATTGTAGAAGGTGTACCACCATTTACTTATACAATTACCTCAAAAAACGGACAGCCTTTTCAGGTAAATAACAACAATTCTAATTTGTTTTTAAATTTAGAACCTGCCATTTACAATTTTCAAATTCAAGACAGTTGTGGAAATATAGCGAATAGTTTATTTGAAATTAGCCCGTTAGCTCCTTTAGAAATTTCAGTGACTGAACTTTGTAACGGGCAAAATGGAGCTTTAACAGTTCCTAATTATCCTTTTTTTACGTATCAGTGGTACATGGCTTCAGCACCTCAAACTATTTTAAGTACAACCAATCAATTGCAATTTTTACCATTTAATATAGCAACAAACTCGGGACAATATTTTGTTAGTATTTCTGCTCAAAACCCTGGTTCTTGTTCCAATCAATTATTAACAGTTACAATTGACCCCGATGCGGGAGTTCCCAATGCCGGACAAAATGCAAACTTATCCTTGTGTGAAACAAATGAAAACATCAATTTGTTTTCTCTGTTTACTTCAAGTTATGACTCAAACGGAGTTTGGTCTGATTTGTCAGATACAGGAGCATTAACGGGATCTAATGTAGATACCTCTTTGTTGTCTCCGGGAACTTATCAATTTCAATATACGGTTTTTGGTTTTTGTAATCAATCGAGTCAATCTGTAATTACGATACAAATTAATGCAATTCCTTCTTTGCCAGTTATTACATCAGCAACACCAATCTGTGAAGGAGATCAAATTCAATTCACAACTCAAACAATACCAAATGCCATATATCATTGGTTTGGCCCAAATGGATTTGAATCTAATTTGCAAAACCCAATAATTTCAAATGCTGCTTTAACAGATGAAGGGAATTATTTTTTGTATGTTACAGTAAATGGTTGTGATTCTGATATTGCATCAACTTCAATTGAAATCAATCCAAAACCAATTTTTTCCGTTTCAGGAGATAATTTATTGTGTAACAATCAAAGTTCAATATTAACTGTAAATCCATTAAATTTCTCTGCAAATGAATCGGTTTTTAATTGGTACTTGAATGGTGTTTTTCTAGTTTCAGAGTCTGAAGGTGTATTGGAAATTACTCAACCTGGGATATATATGGTTGAAGCAATTGTGAGTGATTGTGAAACTTCGGAATCAATTACAGTTAACGAACGATTAATTGATATTCCTATTGAAGTGCAAGTGCTTTGTATTGATAATCGTAAAACAATCACACTCGTAAATGCAAATGAATTAGTTGATTATGCTATTAATTGGACGGGACCAAATAATTTTAGTTCACAAGAAACCATTTTGGATATTACTGGATTGGCAATTGGAAACTATGAAGTTACAGTTACTGATTCACTGGGATGTAGTGATTCTTTGAATGTTGAAATAACCAATACAAATTGCACCATTCCTAAAGGTGTTTCTCCAAACGGTGATAACCTAAATGACACATTTGATCTTTCAAATTTTGATGTCTTAAAAGTGAAAATATTTAATCGTTACGGAATGGTAGTGTTTGAAATGAATAACTACGTAAATCAATGGCATGGTCAAGATTATAACGGAAACTTATTGCCAACGGCTACATACTATTATTTGATTTATTTTACAGACGGAAGCCACAAAACCGGTTGGGTGTATTTGAGTAGAGAAAATAATTAAACTATTCGTTGTCGTGTTCTTTATTTTGAGCTTTTCTGATTTTTTTAAACAAATTGGAAGAATAGACAAAATCAACAATGGCTTCATTGTCAGTCTTGAAAATATCTTTTTTGGTACCTTCCCAAGCCAAAATACCTTCTTTTAAGAAAATGATTTTTTCTCCAATTTCCATCACAGAATTCATATCATGAGAATTTATTACCGTTGTAATATTATATTCTTCAGTTATTTCTTTAATCAAATTGTCAATTACAATAGCTGTTTTAGGATCTAAACCCGAGTTGGGTTCGTCACAAAACAAATATTTTGGGTTGTTTACGATGGCTCTTGCAATGGCCACTCTTTTTTGCATTCCTCCTGAAATTTCAGAAGGTTTCTTTTTGTGAGCATCAATTAGATTAACTCGTTTTAATACAAAATCAACACGTTCTTGAATTTCCTTTGGAGTTTGTTTGGTAAACATTTTCAGGGGGAAACCAACGTTTTCTTCTACAGTCATACTGTCAAAAAGGGCACTGCCTTGAAAAACCATTCCAATTTCTGTTCGCAAAGCTCTTTTTTCATCGGCTGTTAATTCTGTATAAATTCTTCCGTCAAACGAAATTGTTCCTGAATCCGGATAATGAATTCCCAATAATGTTTTTAATAAAACTGTTTTTCCGGAACCACTTTGACCGATAATTAAATTGGTTTTTCCGGTTTCAAAAACAGTTGAAATGCCTTTTAACACTTTTGTTTCGCCAAATGATTTCTCTATGTTTTTAATTTCTATCATTTGCTTAACAATAATTGGGTTAAAATATAATTGGCTAAAATGATTGAAACGGATGTCCAAACAAACGAAACCGTACTGGCTTTTCCAACTTCTAACGCTCCACCTTTCATGAAATAACCGTGATAAGAGGGAATGGTTGCCAGAAGTATGGCAAAAATCATAGTTTTTATAAAAGCATAGGCAATATGAAAGGGTATGAAATCCATTTGTAATCCTTGAATAAATTCGTCACTGCTTGTAAATCCTCCGTAAACACCTGCCATCCATCCACCTAAAATGCCTAAAAACATACTGATTCCAATAACAAACGGATAGAGTAGAAGGGCAATTATTTTTGGGAAAACCAGATAATTCAAAGAGTTAACTCCCATAACTTCTAAAGCATCAATTTGTTCCGTCACACGCATGGTTCCAATACTTGAAGTGATAAATGAACCCACTTTTCCGGCCATTATTATCGAGATAAATGTAGGAGCAAATTCAAGAATAACAGATTGTCTTGTTGCAAAGCCAATAAGATTTCTGGGGATAAGTGGATTGGTTAAATTTAAGGCAGTTTGAATGGAAACAACCCCTCCAACGAAGAACGAAATAAATGCAACAATACCAAGTGAACCGATGATTAAATCGTCAATTTCTTTAAAAATTAAGTTCTTCATTGCACTCCATTTCAGAGGCTTATTGAAGACTTCTTTTAGCATTAGGAAATATTTTCCTATGTGAGTAAGCATTTTTAGCATAAAGCAAAAATAGGAAAAAGTTTCGGTTTTATTGTGCAAACTGCAAGGATGAATAAATGAAATTTTTATTAACTTTGTTACACTTAAAATGTTATGAAATGAAAGTTATAGAACTCAAAAATGAATTACATAAAATAATTGATGAAGCAGATAGTTCTCTTGTTTCTGAGTTTTATGCTTTTACGAAATCTTTTTTGAAAATGAAAGAACAAGAAATGATGATTAATGATTCTGAGAAAGATATCAAACAGGGAAGGATTCATAGTTTAGATGAAGTAGAATCAATTATTAAAAGTTGGAGAGAATAGTAAAACCTGTATTTTGGACAAATCGTGCAGTAAAAGATTTAGAAAAAATTACTCGATTTAATAGTAAGTTGTACGGTTTTAAGAAAGCTATAGAAATAGCTTTAGGAATTAAAAAAGAAACTGAAATTTTTGAAAATAAGAAATATGATTTTTCTGAAATAGGCAGTATTGATGAAACTTTCTCTCATTTAAAAAGAGATTATAGAAAGCTGATAGTTCATCATTGTAAAATTACTTACAGAGAAGGGAAAGACAAGATTTTTATCAATCGAGTTTTTGACACAAGACAAAATCCTTCAAAAAATAAGTAAAAATTAAAAAATTTTCCTCCTCATCTTTTCCCAACGATATTTCCGAATAAATTTGGCCTGCTCAGGTGTAACCAAAAGTAGTTTTTTTGCTGATTTTGCTTTCCAAAACCCTTGAAAATAATCAAAAAATAAGAACGGTTTTTTCTTGAGTAGAGCTAGTTTTAACGAAGCAATTAAGGTTATCCAAAAACCATAACCCAAACTGTAAAACGCTTCGCCTTGTTTGAATCGTGCGGCTTGATTGTAATTGGCTCCAGTGGGTTTTAAATGTTTTACTTTCAAGGATTCGTCGGTAATGACTTTCCAATTATAGAATTTACAAAGTAATTCATCTACAGTATCCCAACCCATAGCAGGTTTTAATCCGCCAATTTGTTTGAAAGTTTCTTTTCTATAAGCTTTAAAAGCTCCTCGAATGTGATCTTTATCAGTGAGATTCTCCAAAATCCACTGGTTGTTTTTTTTGATGTAAGCAAATCCGCCCACCATTCCAATTGTTGCATCAGACTGAAAATGGTTGCTAATTGTTTCGAAATAATTTGCTGGAAAAATCAAATCGGCATCAGCTTTTACGATGAAATCATAGTTGTCGTTTAGCGTTTCTAATCCTTTGTTGAAAGCTTGAATGACTTTACTTCCCGGGAGATGAATGGCTTCAGAAGTTTTGTTGACCAAAGTAATAAAAGCATGTTTTTGAACAAAAGATTGTATGATTTCTTCTGTTTTATCTGTAGAATTATCATTAACCACTACTACTTTGGAAGGCAAAATTGTTTGTTCCACTAGCGACTGTAAAGTGAGTGAAATAAATTTTTCTTCGTTGTAAGTTGGGATGATGATGTAGTACTTCATTGAGGAAATTCTTAAAAAGAATTAATTATTTAATTCGATGCATGATTCTTTGAGTTATTGGAAGGCAGTCGGTTTCAAAACCATTATTTTGGTTATATTTGATTGTAACTTTACTTAAATTTTCAGCTAGTCTTATCGCAATAGTATATTCTTTTTCTTCATTAAAATATTCATTGACAAAATAGCCACCTTCACTATCTTCATCAATCTCTCCATCACCATCCCAGAATTCTTTTTTTGCCATCCCAGAATATTCGGTATCACAGGGAAGTGTTTCGGTAACGAGGTGGAATTTAATGGTTTTTTTATCAATAATATTTATTTCAATAAACTGATTAGAGTTTTCGTCTGAATATTCGAATAGATATGTTGATTTTTTTTCATCAAAATCAGCATAATTAATTTCTTTTGTACTATCAGAAGTAGATGATTTAGACTCAAGAGTTTTTAAATTTTCTGGAGTCTCATTGTTTTTGCAGCTAACAAAAATGAGTATTAAAATTGAAAATATTTTTTTAAAGTACTTCATATCGCTAATTACTATTCACTAATCACTTTCTCTCAGCATAAACCAAATAATACCGATTCGTAAAATATCTTAATATAGGTCTAAATCCAATTTTATTAGTAGGATGCGTAAATTTCACACTATCCACAATTTTAAATCCGGTTTTTTCTAAAAGCCAATCGAGTTGCCAATCTTCAAATTCATGGTAATGCCTGTCCCATTTGTCTGTTTTGCTTCTGTAAGCTGATGAAAACCAAAGCCGTAGCGGAATGGAGATAAATAGTTTGTCACATTTTACATTTTGTAAAACGGTGTATGGATTTAATAAATGTTCGAAAATTTCAAAAGCGGTTACAACAGTATACTGTTCTTTTTGAAGTGTTGATTGGTCATTGTCTAAATCTTCTCCACTAGTATTTTTGACCGAATAACCATTTTCAATCATAATTTTAGAAAATGGATTTTCTACGCCTAAATCAAGAATGTCTTCTGAATTTGAAAGGTGTTTTTCAAGAAATTCAAGGGTGATTTTGAATCGTTTGTTGGGAAATGTTTTTTCGTACATGAAAAAGTAATTGGTTCACAAATTTACTTCTTTCTTTCAACTTCTAACTTTTAACTTCCACTTTTTTAAACTTGATATACAATCGCATTAATATTCATTCCGGCTCCAACTGAAGCAAAAATAATTACATCACCTTTGTTGAGTTGTTGATTTTCAATTTGACCTTTCATGATTGAATCATATAAAGTAGGAACCGTTGCCACACTTGAATTTCCTAATTTGTGAATACTCATTGGCATAATACCTTCGGGCATTGTTTGTTTGTAATGACGATAAAAACGTTGAATGATGGCTTCATCCATTTTT
>JAUXNR010000381.1 GCA_030682755.1 Flavobacterium sp. | reverse complement strand
TTTGGCTTTAAACACTGTTTCAGGTGGCGAAGGCATGGTGGAAGGATTAGGCATTATTTATGACAAAGCTCCTACAAAATTCTCCATGATATTAGACGAATCCAATCCGGAGTATTTGAATTTACCGGGTATTGGTGTTTTGATTGGTGGATTATGGGTGGCCAATTTATACTATTGGGGTTTCAACCAATACATCATTCAACGGGCTTTGGCCGCAAAATCATTGAAAGAAGCTCAAAAAGGAATTTTATTGGCGGCTTTTTTGAAATTATTAATTCCGTTCATTGTGGTAATCCCCGGTATTGCGGCATTTGTAATTGTAAATGATCCGGAAATGTTAGCCCGTTTAGGAGCAGAAGGATTAATCAATATTCCGAGTGATGGTGCCGCAGACAAAGCCTATCCGTGGTTAATTCAGTTTTTACCAACCGGATTAAAAGGTCTGGCATTTGTGGCGTTAACTGCTGCGATCGTTTCCTCTTTAGCGTCGATGTTGAATTCTACTTCTACTATTTTTACGATGGATATTTACAAACAATACATCAATAAAAATTCAGATGACAAAGCAACGGTTAGAGTGGGACGAATTACTTCAGCCATTGCACTAACGATTGGAGCAATCATCGCACCGCTTTTGGGTGGAATTAATCAAGCATTTCAATTCATTCAGGAATATACAGGCGTGGTGAGTCCCGGAATTTTAGCCATCTTTTTATTGGGATTATTTTGGAAAAAAACAACCAACAAAGCGGCCATTTGGGGAGCATTAGTTTCCATACCCATTGCCATGTTCTTTAAAGTAGGCCCCAAAGGTTGGGCTGATGGTACCGGTTTAGAAACTATTTTCCCGAGCGTACCTTTCTTGGACCAAATGGGATATACCACATTAATCACAATGGCAATC
The DNA here is from genome assembly GCA_030682755.1 of Flavobacterium sp. Taxonomy (GTDB): domain Bacteria; phylum Bacteroidota; class Bacteroidia; order Flavobacteriales; family Flavobacteriaceae; genus Flavobacterium. The sequence continues at coordinate 1,778 of JAUXNR010000381.1, read as the reverse complement.
ATCGCTGTATTAAGTTGGAATCAGAACAAAGGAGCTGATGATGCAAAAGGTTTTGAATTACAAAGAGAAACCTTCAAAACCAATGCTGTTTTCAATATTAGTGCCTTTGCAATTATGATTATCTTAGTGTTTTTATATGCCTTCTTTTGGAACTAATTTGAAAAAAAACAAGCACCCTAAAAACGTGTTAGGATGCTAGCTTTAAACCATTTCAACAAAATACTTGTAATATAATAATCTACTACAATTCGATAACTAATATACTCGCAAACGAAATTTTGAAGTTGTGATAACAATTGCGAGTTTTGCTTTTATGAACTAAAATGGATTGTATTGTTTTGTATAAACTTCGTTAACAACACCATCATTTTATAGTACAAATGTAAAGGCTTACTTTTTAATTTCATGTAAACCAAAAAAAAACGTCTTGTAGAAAAATATCTACAAGGCTGTTTAAATAATTTAAAGACAATTTGGTTTAGCCCATTTGATTTGATCTGAAAATTTCAACCAAAGAAACTACATTCGTGATATTTAGCTTTTCAAAAATTCGCTTTTTGAATGTACTTACAGTTGATTTTTGAATATTTAACATATTTGAAATTTCAAGATTCCCATAGCCTTGCACGAGTAAATTAGAGATTTCCATTTCTTTATTTGATAATTTTTCTATTGGGTTTATATGCGAACCTTTTATAAAAGAATCCACAATTTTATCTCTTACCTTTTGACTCACAAATCGTCCTTGACTTATTATAATTCGAATGGCTTCCTTGATTTCTGCACTTGTGCTTAATTTACTTAAATACCCATCAGCTCCCATGTTCATAAATCGAACCGCATACTGTTCTTCTTCGTAGGCAGAAAAAACCAAAATTTTAAGACTGGGTTGAATCATTTTTGCTTCACGAACAATATTTAAACTATTCCCTTCAGGAAATGTCACGTCTAAAAGCAACAAGTCCACCACTTTGATTTTCAGGATCTCCAGCACCTCCGGTAATGAACCGGTTTGATGCACATAAGCATCTTTAAACATTTCACTAATAATCAAACTCATCCCGTGTCTAACCACAGCGTGGTCATCTGCTATTAAAAAACTTTTCATGCTATTTGATTTTATGTATTATTTTAAGGCCAACAGTAAGTTAAACGTCACTGTTGTACCTGAATTCGGAACACTGTCAATATGTATTTCACCTTCAAACAATTCAACCAGTTCTTTACACAAATTCAAGCCAAGCCCTACTCCAACATCTGAGGTTTGATCATAAATCATGCCTTGTTGATAGGCATCAAAAACATACTTAATGTCTGTTGCCGAAATGCCTCTTCCGGTATCTTGAATTTCAAACAAAACTGATAGCGTATTATTTTTTATAAACTGTTCCTTAACTGATAATGTTATAATCCCGTTTTCAGTAAACTTATTGGCATTACCAATAATATTGTAAAGCAATTGATGAATCTTTGTTATATCTGAGTTTACAACATACTCTTTCTGAAGGTTGACCGCTTCCTCAAAAACATTACCCTTACTCGCCACTAATGTTGTAAGGGAATGTATAATTTGTTTTAATTCTTCATTTAATGAAAAAGGTTTAGGTTTTAAGGCAATCTTAGTATGTTGATTTTTTGAATACTCTAAAATTTGGTTGGTCAACATCATCAGCGAATTGGTTGTAAAATCAACAGATTTAAAAAGTTGTTTTATTTCTTCATCATCTGGTTTCGCACTGATAATATTGCTGTAAATAGAAATAATGCTCAACTGTGAT
>JAUXNR010000353.1 GCA_030682755.1 Flavobacterium sp. | reverse complement strand
AGGTTAAGTTTATGGTAGATTTGGGGCAAAAAGGGTGGAAGCAATTCCACCTTTTTTATTTTACAAATTCCGGTTTTCTTCAAAACGTATTTATTTTTCAATTTTCTTCTTGATTTCGTTTAGAATCTGTTAAAAAAATTTTAATCTCTTGTGTTTGCTGGCTAAAACAGTTGCAATTGATGTTTTTTTGTGTTAATTTCAGTTGTTTAAATGGGCATTCTCACCCGTGAAAGGTTATATATTACAACCAAATACCTTTAAAACACATATTACAACATAATTTTAAATAAGCATCGTGCATTTATGATATACATTTGTACTTACCATAGTACGCACGGTTAAGTTTATGGTAGATTTGGGGCAAAAAGGGTGGAAGCAATTCCACCTTTTTTATTTTATAAAAAAACGACCCCTTTTTTAAAGGAGTCGTTTGATGTTGTAATTTTAATTTAGTTATTTTTCAATAGCATAACGTCTTGAAACTTCAGACCAATTGATTACTTTAAAAAAAGCTTCAATATAATCCGGACGTCTGTTTTGATAATGTAAGTAATAGGCATGTTCCCAAACGTCCATTCCTAAAATTGGCGTTCCGCCACAACCTACGCCCGGCATTAAAGGATTATCTTGGTTTGGCGTACCACAAACATCAAGTTTACCTCCTTTTTGAACACACAACCAAGCCCAACCTGAACCAAACTGCGTGGCACCTGCTTTTGCAAAACGAGCTTTAAATTCTTCAAAAGAACCAAAATCTCTTTCAATCGCTTCAGAAAGCTCACCTGTTGGTTCTCCTCCACCATTTGGGGTCATTACAGTCCAAAACAAGTTGTGATTATAAAAACCACCGCCATTATTTCTAACCGCCGCATTGGTTTTGTCTAAATTAATTAATAAATTTTCAATGGTTAAACCTTCTAGGTCTGTTCCTTCAATTGCAGCATTAAGGTTGTTGGTATAAGCTGCATGATGTTTTGAATGATGAATTTCCATCGTTCTGGCGTCAATATGAGGTTCTAGTGCATCATATGCATAAGGTAATTGTGGTAATTCAAAGGCCATAATATATATTTTTTATGTTTGACAATAGTTGCATCAAATTTAAACAATTAACTTTGGAAAAGGAAATACTATTTCATTATAGTTGTATTAATTAAAAGAATAATCCAAAATTGAACACACCAGCCTTTTCAATTTACAATGCTTCAGCGGGTTCCGGAAAGACCTTTGCGTTGGTAAAAGAATATCTTAAAATTATTTTAGCTTCTCCAAAACAAGATGCTTATAAAACTATTTTAGCGATAACCTTTACCAATAAAGCTGTTGGTGAGATGAAATCAAGAGTGGTAGAAAATTTATCACAATTTGCCAGCGAAACGCCTTCTGAAAAATCAAAAGAGATGTTGCATATCATTGCAAAAGAGTTAGTCATGACACCTCTTGACATTCAACAAAAGGCAAAATCAATTTTAAAACACCTTATTCATAATTATGCTTCTTTCTCCATTTCAACCATTGATAAATTTACGTCTAATGTGATTCGGACTTTTGCTCATGATTTGAATTTGCCTACTACTTTTGAAATTTCAACAGAAACAGAAAATTTGCTACAGGAAGCGATAGATGCCCTACTTTCTCAAGCCGGAACAGATGATGTTTTGACTAAACTTTTGGTTGACTTTGCTCTTGAAAAAACAGATGACGATAAGTCTTGGGATGTTTCCAGAGACATTAAAGAAATTGGCAAGTTGTTATCGAATGAAAATCACAGGCAGGAAATTGAAGGTTTCAAAGAAAAATCAATTGCTGAATTTGTTTCCATTAAAAAAGTATTAGTTGAAAAAATGACACTTTGTGAGCAGGAAAGTTTTTCATTGGCAAAAAAGGCTCTTCAACTTATTCTTGATAATCAGTTGGATGAAAAATCGTTTAGCAGAGGAACTGTTTTTAAGTATTTTTCAAAAGTATCACAAGGAGCGTTGGATTATAAAATGAATGTTATTCCTTATTTCGAAGAAGGAAACCGCTACGCCAAATCGGTTCCTCCGTTTCAAAAAGACAAAGTAGATGAAATCACACCGCAACTTTTAGCCTATTACAATCAAATTATAAAAAACACCAAAGATCATTTGTTATATACGGCGTTTTTAAAAAATTTAAATCCGTTGTCTTTGTTAAACAAAGTAAGTCAGGAGTTGCAAAAAATACAAGAAGAGCAAAACATACTTTCCATTGCTGAATTTAACAGCATTATCCATGAGAAAATTCAAAACCAACCCGCACCTTTTATTTATGAACGGATGGGTGAACGGTATAAGCATTTTTTTATAGATGAATTTCAGGACACCTCTGTCATGCAATGGCAAAATTTGATTCCTTTAATAGATAATGCTGTTTCAAGCGAAGATTTATCAGGAGAACGTGGTTCCATCATGATTGTTGGCGACCCGAAACAAGCCATT
>JAUXNR010000352.1 GCA_030682755.1 Flavobacterium sp. | reverse complement strand
CCAATATCCATGTTGGGGACTAAAATGTGTACATTCTATGTAGCTGATATTAATCACTCACTCACTAATTTAAATTATTCCTTTGTAAATATATCAAACCCAACTTTAACCTCTATCAATTCAACAATTGAATTAGTTTGTCCGGATCTAGGAAATCCATGTATTAAAGATGATATAATTTGTGCGGAATATGAAAAATTACTTGAGTCGTTTACAAAATGTATTGAAGAAGTAAAAACCAAGAATCCTGATTACATAAAAAATTTAGCTGTATTTAAAAATTGCTTTACAAAATTCTTGGAAGCATTTAATCTAATTGATAAAAATCATCCGCAATTTAAATTAAGTGAGTATCTTCATTTTCAAATCAATGCCATAAAAAAATATACCGATTATGAAGGAGACAAAGAATTAGAAAAATATTATAATGATGCATTAAGTGCTATTCAGTTTATTTTAGAATACTTATCTCAACAGGGTAATTGTAAATGTCAAAATACTTTTGACCTAACTGATAGTGCTTCCATTCAATCTGGTCATTTGTATTTACAATCAGCGGGTTCAGTTGGAGAGGACAGCTCAAAAGGTATTCATTTACGTTGGGCCTTGAGAGATTCATTATCTGAACATATACCTAAAGCCAATTATGCAACGACAACCCACAATTTCAACAAAAGTGATGATTTTGTAAAAATTTACAGAGCAAAATATGTGCCTTATCAAGTAACTTTAGATTTTAACAATCCACCGCTACAGGTTAATGAAAGTAGTAGTCAAAAAAACTGGGTTTACGAAATCGACGGTAAAGTATTTCATGTACATTTCAGAAACACAATCAAATACAACCAAGTTAGAGCAACTATTGATCCTTTAGCAACTACTTTGTTTTTCATTAAAAATTATGGCAATGCACTACTTGAGATTGAAAGTAAAACAGAGTTAAGTTTTAAAATTTCGCCACAATTCGAAATATTTGATACTGATAACTCTGTTAAAGTGGAATTGCTATCAGTTCCAGAAAATAAAATTACTGCTCCTAAAGGAGCTACATTAAGAAGAAAATTTTCAGGTGAAGAAATCAATGAAAAACCATTGCTTTCTGAGAATATCAGAAGTATTCGGTTTTGTAGTACAAATTCCCATGTAGTAACTTTATCATTTGAATTTTATTCTGATTTTATTATCAACACAAAGAAAGATAACAATTGGCAATTTCTTGGTCAATATGCCTTAACCAAAGAATCAAATGTGGCTTTTCAACGCTTAGAGCCTCAGCCCAATTGTTTAAGTACTTGGTTGCGTTACAATGACCAAGCATTTGTAAACGTTGCAAATTACCAAACCAAATGGAGTTCAGATGATTTGCCAATATTAGAGAGAATTGCGACATCAATTAATAAATATATTACGTTAAGTGATGCCTTAAATAATCCAAAAGCTATAGAAATATATCCTTTTGAAAATTATGAAGATGTAGAAGCATGTAATTTAACAGATCCTAATTACGATCCAAATGACCCGGATTATGATCCCTATATACCTGAAACACCTTCTGATACATTCGGGATAAAAATACCTTTTTTAGAGGTATTATTACTTGGGTCAATGGATTATCATGTTGCAAGAATGTTAGGTTTGGGAACTTTGGATTTAAGTTCGGTAGTTTTTGAAGGTGAGTATATGTATCTTGCAGAATATGTAACATTTGGTGATTTAAAAGATGGAATGGGTGCTAGAGAAGTACAACATTTATATTGTTCATTACCAACTTCATTATCAGACCAACGCCTCCCTCTTCCTGTTGATTTGAAAGAACCAGTTCCGGGTGTTTTTTTTAACAACGGTTACAATAATTCCGAAGTAGATGAAGATGAAGAAGATGAAATAGTAGATCCGGAACAAAATAATTTTGATGCAGTAGAGCTAACTGCTGACGGGTATTCACCAGATGGTAAAACGAGATATTATACTCTTTATCCTGAACCACTTTTTGACGAAGAATCCAATGCTCCTTTTTATTATGTAAACAATGAGTTTATTGCTTGTGAAAGCACTGATCCTGTTTTTGCAGGGTTAGAATATAGAAAAAAAGGAGAAACAAAATGGATAAAACCTGAATTGTCATACAACCCTAATTTTTTCAATATTGATACTAGTGGTGTTCCGGTAGAAATCACAAATGAAACGGTAGAACTAATTATTCCTGACCAAGGAGAATCATTATATACCCATGCTGTAAAAGAAAGTGGTGAACTGGAATATTCTTCGTATGGAATAAATTGGTTTAGCCGAGCTACGCTCAGTGAAATTGTTCATCCCGTTAAAACAATAATCAGACCAAGCAATGAGTTGTTGCCGCCTAGCAATGTAACAGCAACACTTATTCAGAAAGAAAGCCCATTGTTGTTAACTTCTTCCAATGAACAATTATTGTATACCAACAATAGTAATTCTGATAAAACATTGGTTCGATTAACTTTTGAATATAATCATGGACAGGAATTAATTGATTACCATCAAAAAATTAATGGTGAAATTATTCCTAATTATGTTGAAGTTGAAAACAGTAAAGAATTATTTGCTGAAAAAATACAAGTTTTATTCAGAGATCAAGTTCCTAATGGTATTTCAGGTAAAATCAAGGAAGTTATTTTGCTAAGTGATCCTTTATTGGTTGAAGTGCATACTGAGCCTTATTCTGTATACAGTTCAGGGATAAACAATAACATAGTCCCACAAACTAACCCTCCAACTTATAATGAGACTTATGTACCATTTATTGTTCCCGGAACAGAAAATAATTTCATTGGAAGTATTCTATTAGTTGAAGGGGTAGAATTTATTGTACATGAAGTTGATACTACAGGAACCCATCCGAAATTTATCGTTTTTAAAGCAGATGCTAGTGGGTCGCTTTTAAATTCGGAAATAAATTTAGGTACCCAAGGTCTTATTCCTGAAAGTGGAAGTTTGTTCATGATGGTCGAAAATATGCAGAATGCTTCCATTTGGGGATTACCAAACGCTTCCGGTTATAGCATTAATATTGATCTCACAGAAGTTCATCGTGAGGATGAAATTATTATTAAGAACATTGATTGTTCAACAGAAACTCATGTTCAAAAATTCAGAGGTATTTATAAAAATGCGATTATAGAAAAAGTATTAGAAAAAGTTGATGAAGATGGTGATGGTTTATTTGATGTAATTATTGATGATGACGATGATCCTACAAATGATGAATTTGTATATAAACATTTAGGGTTATATAAAATAACATTCCCAGATTTTTATTTAGCTCAACATTCGCAATATAATTTAGTGAATAACCCTACTATTAATTCAGTAGAATGGTATAATGGAGTTGTTCGATTACATACATTAAGTGATGTTGGAAATGAGCCTAGAAAAGAATTCAAAGTAATCAGAACTGAAAATATTGGTACTTCCAATGATTTAATATTATACATTGAAGATTTGACTTTCCCAACTGATCCTGATTTATTAAGCAATTATAAAGGGAAACTAATGTCTGCAGACGATGCGGTTACTTCTGTCAATCAAATGGTTAATTATTATCCCGGTTATAAAGTCTATTTATATAAAGATGATAATTTAGGTTTGAATAAAGATACTGTACTTCCGCAAGGAGAAGATGAAGTGCGTTATACTGTTTTTGGTTTGAGAAGTTGGGATTTACCAGATGAATTTGAAGATGATAACACAGAGGATTTCTTTTCCAAAATGTCAGTACCTGCATTGATGTTTGCCAATGCAATTATGGAGCCCGTTCAACCACAAAAACCAACCGGAGGATTTTATGCTACAAGACCTGACTATTTTGGAAAGGCTTCTTATACTTTTAATACAAAGTACGGAACTCCGGAAGAAATTCATAAGCCTTATTCCGTTCAATTTAACAGAGCAAGTGATATTCAATTTTTATCCGCAATCTATAACAGTACTGTGAGTGGTTATGATATAAATCAAGAGCCAATTTTAAATACAGTTCAAGAGGTTATGCGTAACATATTTATGAATGGCGAAGAAGATTTTTATGTTGATAGGTGGAATGATTTGTTAAGCTTTACTTATCCTTCAGGTAACTTTGCTACATTCGAAGATAAAACCTTGCCTTTACCTGATAATCCCAATTTTATTGCAGGTATAAATAATTTTGTTGATTCACATAACGATTTTTATGGAACAACTATACCTCATTTATCTACTGATTTTAATTTGAATACACTTGTTATTCCTTCAAGTACTCAAAATGCAGCACTTCGTGTACATCATTTTCTTAAAGATGTTTTAATGAATTGTTTTTTGCCACTTACAGAAATACCAATCTTATACAATTATGTCAATAATGTTGACTATAAGCCAATTCCAAAAAAGCAAGTGATCAGAGATAGGAATGGTAATTTGTTAAAACCAACGGATCCT
>JAUXNR010000344.1 GCA_030682755.1 Flavobacterium sp. | reverse complement strand
ACAATATCTAGGAGCTAATTTTACATCTTTCACTTCAGCATCAATTTTCAAAGTACGTTTGTCTACTCTGAAATTTGTTACAGAAGGTGTTATTAACTCGGGATGTACATTTTTTAAAGTCATTCCGGCTCGTAAATCTCTGGCTACACCTAAATGTGACATGGCATCAGCACGGTTTGGCGTTAGGCCAATTTCAAAAATTTCATCATTTTCAATTTCTAAAATCTTTGCCAGTGGTGTTCCGGGTAGTAATTTTTCATCTAAAACCATAATACCGTCATGACTGTCTCCAAGACCTAACTCGTCTTCGGCACAAATCATTCCATGACTTTCCTGACCTCTAATTTTTCCTTTTTTGATAACAAGTTCAACGCCTTCTTTGTCATACAATTTTGTACCAACAGTAGCCACCGAAACTTTTTGACCGGCTGCAACGTTTGAAGCTCCGCAAACAATTTGAACAGGAATGCTTTCGCCAATGTTAACCATGGTAACTTTTAATCGGTCTGCGTCAGGATGTTTTTCACAAGAAAGGACTTCACCAACAACCACACCTTCCAAAGCTCCTTTTACAGATTGAAATTTTTCTACAGCTTCTACTTCAAGACCTAAATCGGTTAATAAAGTTGCTGTTTCTTCTGATGTCCACTCAGTTTTTATAAATTGTTTTAACCAATTATAGGAAATACGCATAGGGTTCTATATTTAGAGGTTGCAAATATAGGAAATGCCTTTTGGTTAACGAAAAGCTAAAGCATAAAAAAAGCGACTCCATCGAGTCGCTTTTGTATTTTTTATTTGAAAAATATTATGGACAATGGTTCGCATCAACAAAGGAACCAATAGCTCCACCTGCTGCTGCAACTTGCTGAGCAGTATAACCACCAGCAGAAGCAGGAAGGTTAAAGTACGTTTTTCCGTTTACAGTCACCAAATAATTAAATACATTTCCAACAGCTGTAAAATAAGCTTCAATAATGTCGACTTGACTTTGAACACCAGCCTCAACACCACTCAAACGAACAGCCCCTAATTGGAAGAAACCGTTTAATACTTGATTTCCGCCTGGTCCTCTGTCAATGTTCCAAATTTGGTTTCCTTGAGCTTGTGTATAAGTTACTCCTCCAATAGTTAAACCATCAACCCATGAAGCAGAAGCACCATTGTTAAATGTACCGTTTGCAAAGAAAAATCCTTGTGAGAATGAACAATATTCTTCTCGTGGACATCCCGGAGCAGTTGTAACACCCTGATTGCAGGAAGTTCCAGCTTTTAACCAAAATGCAGCTGTAGTGTATTCAAAATAACCACGGTCAAATTTAATTACAACTACCCATGTGGAAGCATCTTCATTAAAGTTAATTTTTACAAAGTTGGTTGTTGTTGCTTGTGGGTTGCAACCTGTTCCAGCACCTTCAGATGTAGATAAATCAGCCGGAGCACCATTTGCTGTTGCATAAATAATATTAGCAAACGAAGCACTTTCTTCACCACAATTTCCTAAGTCAATTATAAAGTGACTTAAGTCTTTTGATTTGTTACTCTTTTTTGTTAACGTGTATGTCCACAATGAACCATCAGAATTTACTTGAACATTAATGTTGTAATCACCTAAATTACTTCCTGAATTAGGATTGCCTTTTAGAGCATTTGTATTTGCTGCATCTGTTGCTACATCTTCATTACTACAACTATATAACCCTAAGGCTAGTATAGTTAAAAAAATCATTTTTTTCATTTTAAAAAAAATTAAAGGTTTAAATTTTAAAAAAATGTGGTATTTGCTAAATTTGTTTTTGTACCATTCTGATTTCGAGACTATTAAATTTAATG
>JAUXNR010000340.1 GCA_030682755.1 Flavobacterium sp. | reverse complement strand
TCGCATGCCGCCCGAAAGTTGTGAAGGCATTTTATGCAATGCATCTGCCAAACCAACATTTTCTAAAACCTCAATTACTTTTTCTCCAATTTCTTTTTCAGTAAGGTTCTTTTTTATCCTTCGCAATGGGAATTCCAGGTTTTCTTTCACGGTCATGGAGTCGTATAATGCGCCACTCTGAAACAAAAAGCCAATTTTCTGCCTCAACTCATCAAATTCTTTAGTGTTAAGGGCACCTCTAAAAACTACATTTTTTTGATGCCGTAATTTCACAACAAAGATAATTGTTTTTATAAAAAAACCTAATATTAGCGTGTGATTTTGTTAAACAATTCAATATCAACTACATAATGTTATTAGTATTTATCAACAGGGCATAATTATCCCATGGAAACAGCTATTTTCAATTGAACACAGCGGCAAATATTATAAGTTAAATTCATCATCCCAATTTTTGCATTCGCTCTCACGATGCCAATGGTACGGACAAATGAACCACTCATGCTGTTTTCCACAAAACCAAATATATGTTCAACCCTTGCTCTTGTCTTCGATTTTTCTTTGTTATTGGCTTTTTGTTCATCTGTTAATGGTTTGTTGCGGCTTCCTTTTTCATTTACTTTATTGATGATTTTTTTCTCAATATAAACCTGTTCCTGAATTTCACCGGTATAAGCACTATCAGCATGTAGTGTCTGTCCTTCATCTTCTTCAGTTAGCAGGTATTCAATTACTTGCGAGTCATGTACCGAAGCTGTAGTAACTTTGAATTTCTTAATGAATTTTGTTTTTGTGTCAGACTTTACATGGTTCTTGTATCCATAAAAAGTTATATTGTTTTTCTTTGTCCATCGGGCATCAATATCTTTCTGACATAGCTTATGTGGCTTTTCTTTCCAATTCTCAGGAGCTGTACCTGTTTCTTTTATATGTTTATTTTCTTCGCGTGTATTCCGTTGGCGTGGAGCTTCAACAAAACTTGCATCAACCATTTTGCCTTCATTGGCAAAAACCCCTGCAGCATCAAGGACTTCATTGAATATGTCGAATAAGTCTATGATTATATCCTTTTCTATGAGTTGCTCACGAAAAAACCAGAATGTTTTGCTGTCAGGCACTTTGTCGCTCTTTTTCAATCCAAGAAAACGTTTAAAGCTTGCCCTGTCTGTAATTTGGTATTCCAATTGGTCATCGGAAAGGTTATAAAAGCTTTGAATGATTAGAGATTTAAACATTATTAACTTACTAAAAGGTGGGCGTCCACCTTTTGATAAATCTCTAACTTCGTCTTTAAACGCTTCATTTAAAGTACTTTCAAATATTCTCCAGTCGATATAATCATTGAGTTTTTGTAGAGGATCACCAAGTTTGGTAAGCTTTTCCATTAAAAATTGGTCATCAAATAATCCAAGTGGATTTATATTCTTCATATCAGTAATATTTTACTGTAAAGATATAAACAAATATGATATAATACTAATTAAGTTATTAACAATATGGCAATTATACTAACATTGAGTTTTTCGAGATGCCCTTTAGCAAATTAAATATATGAGAAACTATTATTGATGGGGCTTCAAATGATCGAAAAAATCAAAATCAATTGTTTTCTAAAAAAGGGGATAGCAATTATATCCTTCATTTTTATATCCGTATTTTTTTCTTATGCCCAAG
>JAUXNR010000325.1 GCA_030682755.1 Flavobacterium sp. | reverse complement strand
GTTGGGCTAAGTGTTCCATTCGTTTTGGAAACAACGAAATCACCCAAACAGTTGAAGCCACAACCAATACAGCCCATCCTGCACCAAACCATCCAAGTCTTTGGTGCAAGCGGTAACGGTTTGACTGTATTAAGCTAGTTTGTACAACCAGAAAAACATACCAAACAGTCAGGATAATTCCATGAACAACATGTGGTAAAGGCAAACCATCAGGATAAAAAGAATTATTGTCTAATAAAAATTTTAAGTAAAAACTAGGAGCAAAGCCCAAGAACACAAGCAGTAGCAAGGTTCTGGACATGTTTCGGAAATACGAGCTTTGGGTTTTCATCTTACATAATGATTAAATAGAGTAGAAGGTTTTTATGAATAAATTTAATCATTTTATTTTATATGAAAAGTAAAAGGACAAATTCTCTAATGATATAGTAAGAGACTAAAGTTATTTATGAATTTATTGAATATAGTTATTTCGAATGTGATTGAGCTATAAATCATTTCGGTTAACTATTCTCAAAAAAACTGCCTACTATTATATTGTATTTTGATTTTAAAAACAATCTAACATCATTTAAGAAACTAACAAAAAAACAGCCAACAAAATTCGTATTTTTGATTAACGCAACTAAAGAACTCAAGCCTAAAAAAAACTATCAAATGGCAAAAAATAAAACTGCTGAAACCCAAGTCAGCGTATCCGATTTTATCCACTCTTTTGTAGACAATGACCAAAAGAAAGATGACAGTTTTCGATTAATCGAATTGATGCAGCAATGGTCGGGTTTTCCGCCTAAAATGTGGGGGCCATCCATCATTGGTTTTGGCAGTTATCATTACAAATACGCCAGTGGTCATGAAGGTGATGCTCCATTAATAGGTTTCTCACCCAGAAAAGCAGCTTTTTCATTATATGTATATACGCCAACAGAACAAAGCACGCCTCTTCTTGACAAGCTAGGCAAGTATAAAATAACAAAAGGGTGTATTTATATCAAAAAATTATCAGACATTGACCTCAGTGTACTCGAAATATTTTGCTCGGAATCCATAGCTTATTTAAATGAACACCACGAATGTGCTTGCCACACAAAATAATACCCAAACGAAAAATACAACAAAACGCATGAGTACTACAAAGCAATTAACACCCAACCAAGCCGAGGAATTAATTCAAACCTTATCTCAACGTTTTGAAAAAAACAAACAACGCCACCCCAATCTTGATTGGTTACCCATAAAAGAAAAGCTGGAACAAAACCCGAGCAAACTATGGTCGTTGTATCAAATGGAAGAAACCGGAGGTGAACCCGATGTGATTGCATTTAATCCTGAAACTAATGAATATACCTTTTGCGATTGTTCCCCTGAAAGTCCAAAGGGAAGAAGAAGTGTTTGTTATGACCCGGCGGCATTGGCTTCCCGTAAGGAATACAAACCAAAACACAGTGCCATAGGAATGGCTCAAGAAATGAACATTTCGCTTCTTACGGAACAACAGTATGCCCAGTTACAACAACTTGAACCTGTTGACCAAAAAACCTCAAGTTGGCTTCTGACTCCTGAACCCGTTAGAAAATTAGGCGGAGCCATTTTTGGTGACACCCGATACGGAAGAGTTTTTACCTATCATAACGGGGCCGAATCGTATTATGCGGCTAGAGGTTTCAGAGGAATTGTAATCGTATAGTAATCACATGTTATTAAATCACAAGAAAAAGCAGAGCAACACTAAAAAATAACATGCAAATCTTCGCAAAAACAATCATCATCGGTTTCGGACTGCTTTTTATCTTTAGCGGTTTTGTCATGCTGATAAAACCTACACTTTTCCGCGGATGGATAGCCATGGCAGGAAGTACAACTACAATAAACTATACAGAAATTACTTTGCGAATGGTTCCAGCCGCCGCTATGATTTATCTGGCTGCCACTTCAAAATATCCTTTAGGGTTTCAGGTGATTGGTGGCTTCATGATTGCTACTTCCTTAGTGTTGTATTGCATTCCGAGACAAAAGCACCACGAACTTTCACAGAACTTTGCCAAAACTTTAAAGCCCTTATACCTTCGTTTAATAGCTCCGTTAGCTTTCATCATCGGAATTCTTCTAATTGATGCCGTTTATTAAAGTTGCAATAAGCATGAATTAACTTCCGGCAAAACGGGTTCCAAAGATGCCAACAGCCAATTCGGCCCAGACCAAAAAGAGAATCAAAAGCAATACACCACAGAATATTATCCGATGTTTTGTGGAACGGACCAGTCTTAAAACCAATTCACACAACAAGCCTGTTCCTAAAAGCAACACGCCTGCTACGACAAAGTCAAAAGCATCCCATTTTACTTCTTGCGTAAACTGCATTGCCACAAGGGGGATCAATAACAGCAATCCAACCAATCCTACAATTATAGCAAGCCTTTGGTTTGGGGTAATTTTAATTAGTTTGTTTTCCATTTTTTTTATGCTTTTTTAATTTAACAATGATAGATGATTGATATTCAATTTCAATAACGAATCAAATATACAAAAGTACTTTGAATTGCAAAGTAAAAGATTATTATTTTTTTATCTCTATCAAAAAATCATCATATTGATTAAACCCGAAATTTAAAATCTGTTTTAATCTGCGTTTAGCAAAGCTAATTAGTCAAATCCGCGTTCCAAAATAAAAAAACTACCTCCCAATATTCCGAATCATTCCACCAAAAATAAAATAATGAAACGGAACCAAACTAAACCAATACAACCTACCCAAAAGTCCCTTCGGTCGAAATGTGGCAATTTGATGCAACACGTTATCCTCGTCAATTCTAAATTCAAGCCAAGCCTCGCCGGGCAAACGCATTTCTGCAAAGAGCAAAAGACGCTTTTCTTCTTTGTTTGCCAATAACACCCGCCAGAAATCCAACGAATCGCCACTTTCCAGATGAAAGGGATGCGTTCTGCCTCTTCGTAAACCCACTCCGCCAAACAACTTATCTATAAAACCACGAATTTGCCACATCCAGTTTCCATAATACCAACCTTTGGCACCACCAATCGTCCAAATATTGTCTAACACCTTTTCAGGATTATCAATTTTCATCTTCTTTTCATCTTTTAAACAGCCAAATGTGGGTACTTGAATAAATTCAGATAAATTGTGTTCAAACCTACTACTTACCAAACTGTCTTTCCAACTTGATATCACTAAGTTCTGTTCAATTTTAATAAAAGCCAACCGAATGGCATCGGTGTACGAAATCGGTTTAATGCCCAACATTTTCTGCAAACGGTTGTCGTTACAAACCACTTCCATTTTCATACTGTCCACCAAATTCATTGCCAACTTATAGGAAGTGGAAGTCACAAAATACAACCAATAAGAGGAGAGTTTGGGTGTCATCACCGGAACCGTATAAATCCAGTTTCTAAATCCGCGGGTCTTGGCGTATAATTGCATCATTTGCTTATAGGTCAACACATTTGGGCCGCCAATATCAAAAGAATCATTGTAACAATCTTCCCGAAGCAAAACACCCATCAAATATTGAATGACGTCTCGTATTGCGATGGGTTGTGTTTTGGTCAACACCCATTTTGGGGTAATCATAAACGGAAGTTTTTCACACAAATCCCTGATAATTTCGAAAGAAGAACTTCCGGAACCCACAATAATTCCGGCACGTAGCACCGTAACGTTAAAGTTGCCTTGGTATAAAATATCTTCTACGTTTTTTCGCGATTGTAAATGTTTAGAAAGCGTATTGTTATTCACGATGCCACTCAAATACACCACTTGTTTCACACCGATATTGTTCATGTACTGATTGAAATTTTCTGCAGCTTTAGATTCCATCGTGTCAAATACTTCTGTTGAAGACGACATGGAATGGATGAGGTAGTAAGCCACATCAATTCCTTTTGGACATTGATCAAAAGTTAAATCATCTAAAAAATCAACTTCCCAAACGGTAACTGTTTCCAAAGTAACTTTGTCTAAACCCAAGCGATTTTTATCTCGAACACAACACACAATTTCATGTCCTGCCGATAAAAGTTCGGGTAATAAACGACGACCAACATAACCGTTGGCTCCGGTAAGAAGAATTTTCATGGACGCTAATTTCCTTAAAGGTATAAAGAAAAGCGGTTGAACAATCGTTAAATTGTTTTGAAGATATTTACCACAGAACTACTGATATACTGCACCCCGATTGCAATAACAATAAATCCGATAATTCTGGAGATTGCCACAATACCGGACGCTCCCAATATGCGGGAAAGATAATGAGCACTTTTTAAGACCAAGAAAATAACCAATGCCACGCCAAGAATAGCAAGCACAGCAATAACTTTTTCACTGATTTTTGAATAATCCTGATAAAAAGCAATCAACAAAGATATAGAGCCAGGACCCGCCAACATTGGAATAGCAAGAGGTGTCAAGGCAATTTGGTTACGCGTTTGAGCATCATTTTCCACTTTTTTGTTCACACCTCGGGTTTTGTTAAACTTTCCTGTTAACAATGAAAAACCTGAACTTACAATGATTAAACCACCAGCAATTCGCAATGCATCAATGCTGATTCCGAAAAATTTCAACACATATTCGCCAATAAAAAACGAGATAATCAAGATGATAAAAACGTTTAAGGCGGTCAATAAAGAAACCCTTGAGCGTTCAGATTTGGTGTAATCTTGAGTTAGCCCAACAAAAATAGGTACAGCTCCCAGCGGGTTCAATACCGAAAAAAGAGCCGCGAAAATGTAGATAAATAGTTCCATTGTTTTTTTGCAAAATAACGACAACCTCAAATTTCTTAGGTTATCAAATCAATAAAACAAAGTTACTATAAATCGTCTATATAAGTAGGAGAATTTTCAGCTTTAAATTGATTTAATTTTTCCATGAATGCATTTACGCTTTTATTTTTTGGCGGAGCATCAATAGAAATAGCATGATGATCCATGTGAAACGTAAACGAATTGCCCGGTTTGAAAATCACCAATTTATAAAATGGAATCACCAAAGAAAAGGTTTCCAATAACGACCGAAATCGAATGATTATTCCTTTAGGTCGCAATTCAATGTTGCAAAAATTACGGTTGTTGTCATACGAAAGAAGTGTTGCAATTTCCTCACTGGTTTTGATAATGTCCAGGCGAGGAGAACCAATTCCGTTGAGCTTGATGTTATCAAGTAAACCAAATGGTTTTCCAACCAATTCAGTGATAGCCTCGTTAATTTTCTTTTCGTTGTAGGAAGTGTTGACTAGCATTTTTGCTTAAAATTACAAAATCATTTCAAAAACGAAACAAATGTTAATATAGCTTTAATAGTTGTTCAATGATTATTAATGTCTTCAAAAAACAGTACTTTTGCACCATAGAAAAACAAGATGAAAAAAACCTTAGTAATTGGAGCTTCAACCAACCCTGAACGTTATGCTTATTTAGCAATCAATAGTTTGCTTAAAAAAGAACATTCCGTTGTGGCAATTGGTCAAAAGATTGGTGAAGTAAATGGCGTAAAAATTCAAGCGAAACAAATTCCATTTAAGAACATCC
>JAUXNR010000323.1 GCA_030682755.1 Flavobacterium sp. | reverse complement strand
TAGGTGGCGTTTCTTATGAGCAAGAAATTGAAGAAATGCGTCAGAAAGCAACATCTAAAAAATGGAATAAAAAAGTGGGAGACCATTTTGAAAAGGAATTAAAAAAATTACAACGAACCAATCCACAATCTCCTGATTTTGGTATCTCCCGTAATTATTTAGAACTCTTTTTAGAATTGCCTTGGAATGAGTATTCAAAAGATAATTTTGATTTAAGACGAGCAGAAAAGATTTTAGATAAAGATCACTTTGGTCTTGAAGATGTGAAGAAAAGAATTATTGAACACCTTGCCGTTTTAAAATTAAGAAACGACATGAAATCACCAATTTTGTGTTTAACCGGGCCTCCGGGTGTTGGTAAAACGTCTATTGGTAAATCCATAGCAAAAGCTTTAGGAAGAGAATATATTAGAATGTCATTGGGCGGTCTTCGTGATGAAGCAGAAATTAGAGGTCATAGAAAAACATATATCGGTGCAATGCCCGGGCGTATTCTTCAAAATATAAAAAAGGCAGGTACTTCAAATCCTGTTTTTGTATTGGATGAAATTGATAAACTTTCTATGGGACATAATGGTGATCCGTCATCTGCATTGTTGGAAGTTTTGGATCCCGAGCAAAATAAAGAGTTCTATGACAACTTTTTAGAAATGGGCTATGACTTGTCCAAAGTCATGTTTATTGCCACATCAAATACCATGTCAACCATTCAGCCAGCTTTGAAAGACAGAATGGAAGTGATTAAAATGTCAGGTTATACCATTGAAGAAAAAGTGGGTATTGCTGCAAAACATTTATTGCCAAAACAATTAAAAGAACACGGTTTAACTGTAAAAGATTTGACCATTGGAAAACGACAATTAGAGAAAATAATTGAAGGTTACACCAGAGAATCCGGCGTTAGAAGTTTGGAACAAAAAATTGCTCAAGTCATCAGAAATGCTGCAAAATCTGTAGCTATGGAAGAAGAATACAATAAGAAAGTAACCGATGAAGACATCATAAAAGTCTTGGGAGCTCCAAGATTGGAACGTGACAAGTCTGAAGGAAATGATGTGGCAGGGGTTGTGACCGGTTTAGCATGGACAAGTGTTGGAGGCGATATTTTATTCATAGAATCTTTGATTTCAAAAGGAAAAGGTAGCTTGACCTTAACCGGAAATTTGGGAACCGTTATGAAAGAATCTGCCACAATTGCATTGGAATACATCAAATCGTATTCAGAGGAATTGGGAATCAATCAAGATTTATTACAAAATTATAATATTCACATTCACGTTCCTGAAGGAGCTACCCCAAAAGACGGACCAAGTGCCGGAATTGCAATGTTAACCTCAATTGTTTCTGTTTTGACTCAAAAAAGAGTTAAGAAAAACTTAGCGATGACGGGAGAAATTACCTTACGAGGAAAAGTACTTCCTGTTGGTGGTATCAAAGAGAAAATATTAGCGGCTAAAAGAGCAAACATCAAGGAAATTATTCTTTGTGCAGATAACAAACATGATATTGATGAAATTAAACCTGAATATTTAGAAGGTTTAACCTTTCATTATGTGAAGGAGATGGCAGAAGTTTTAAAAATAGCCATTACCAATCAAAACGTAAAAAACGCAAAAAAGCTGTAAATTTTTATTAAAATGGCAATCAAATTTGGTTGCCATTTTTTCTTATTTGTTTTCTGTAAAAGCAAATAAATATTTATGTTTTGAATAAAAACTTAGTCAACAAAAAATAATATCTTAGCAACTTCGTTTATAGATGACGGACTTCCTATAATAGCTATGGTTAAAAACCTTTTTATTGTTTTTCTATTATTTTTCCAATTACAATTGTTTGGTCAAGTTGGTGGTAAATCTATTTATCAATTTTTGAATTTGATGACCTCTCCAAGACAAGCAGCCATGGGAGGAAAAACGATAACTCTTTTTGATTATGATGTAAATCAAGGTCATTTTAATCCGGCTTCCATCAACAGTGAAATGCACAATCAACTTGCCGTTAATTACGGAAGTTACTTTGGAGAAATAGCATACGGAACCGCTGCATATGCTTATACTTATGATCGTCATTTGCAAACGTTTCATATGGGTGTGAATTATATCAATTACGGCACATTTGAAGGAAGAGATGAAAATGGATTAGAAACAGCCGATTTCACGGGAAGCGAAGGAGCTTTGTCTTTTGGCTATTCCTATAATTTACCTTTTACTAATTTTTATATTGGTGCCAATGCAAAGTTGATAACATCAACCTTAGAAAGTTATACTTCTTTTGGAGGAGCAATTGATGTGGGTTGTATTTATATTGACGACAGAAATGATATTAATTATGCACTAGTAATTCGGAATTTTGGAACTCAATTTGTGACCTATGCCGGAACTCGCGAAAAATTACCGTTAGAAATCATTGCCGGAATCTCACAAGAACTGGAGAATGTGCCCATTCGTTGGCATTTGTCGTTAGAAAATTTGCAACAATGGAATGTTGCGTTTTCCAATCCGGCAAGAGCTGAAGGCACATTAGACGGAGGGCAAAATGAAGAAAAAGTATCGTTTTTCAATAATGCTCTCAGACATGTTGTGGTTGGAGCAGAACTTTTTCCTGAAAAGAAATTCAATGTTCGAGTAGGTTATAATTTTAGACGAAGTGAAGAATTACGAATTTTAGACCAACGCCATTTTTCAGGAATTTCAGTCGGATTTGGACTTCGAATGAATTCCATTCGATTTGATTATTCCTATTCCAGATATACCGTTGCGGCCAATACAAGTTTGTTTGGGTTGATGATTAATTTGGAGTAGAGAGCTGGAGTAGGGTGCAGGGAGTTTGGAGAACATAGAATATAGAAAAAATAGCATAGAATATAGAACATGAACCTTATTTACTTAGTAACTTAGCACCTCAGTACCTAAAAAAAATGAACAACATCACCATCGCAATAGACGGATTTTCATCCACCGGAAAAAGCACATTAGCCAAACAGTTAGCCAAGCATTTGGGTTATGTTTATGTGGATACGGGAGCGATGTATCGGGCGGTGACCTATTTTGCGATGCAATATCATTTGGTGTCTGAAGATTTTTTAGACAAAGAAGGTTTAATTAAAAAGTTGGCTGAAATTAAACTTCATTTTCAGTTTAATACTGATCTAGGATTTGCGGAAATGTATTTGAATGACGTGAATGTTGAAAATGAAATCCGAACGATAGATGTTTCACGATTAGTAAGCAAAATTGCCGAAATCTCAGAAGTTCGAGCAAAATTAGTGGAACAACAACAAGCCATGGGAAAGAATAAGGCTATTGTTATGGATGGTCGAGATATTGGAACAGTTGTTTTTCCGGATGCTGAATTGAAGTTGTTTATGACTGCCAGTGCTCACACACGAGCCAAACGTCGTTTTGATGAATTGGAAGAAAAAGGTCAGAATGTTTCTTATGAAGATGTTTTACAAAATGTTCAAGAAAGAGACTACATTGACACACACCGTGATGATTCTCCTTTGGTGAAAGCCCATGACGCCATTGAAATTGACAATTCAACCTTAACCAAAAAGGAACAATTTGATTTGGTTTTAGACTTAATTCACAAGTTTTATAATTAAGTTCCATCATTTTCATTGATAGAACAATCAATACTTTCCATTTTTACGTATATGATTTTCAGGAATCAATTTGTATTTTTGAAATTATAATTTAAAAGCTATGAAAATCGTTATATCGCCTGCAAAATCATTGGATTACGAAAGTCCATTACCAACAAATCAATTCACTATTTCTTGTTTCTTGAAAGAAGCAAATACAATCAACCGTCAATTGAAAAAGAAAAAACCAAAGCAATTGATGGAATTGATGGACATTTCAGATAAATTGGCCGATTTAAATTGGCAACGTAACCAAGAACGAGATTTAGATAATTTCACACCTGAAAATTCACGCCAAGCGATTTATGCATTTAATGGCGATGTGTATATTGGTTTGGATATAAAAACCCTATCGACAGAAAAATTAGACGTATTGCAAGACAAACTCCGCATTCTTTCCGGACTGTATGGTTTGTTGAGACCGTTGGATTTGATGCAGCCGTATCGATTGGAAATGGGAACTAAATTTCCGATAGGCAAAAGCAAAAATTTATATGAATTTTGGAAATCAAAAATTACCAAGCAATTAAACAGCGAATTGCAAAAAGGCGAACTTTTCATCAATTTAGCCAGTAATGAATATTTTGAAGCAGTGGATGTAAAAGCCCTAAAAGTTCCTGTTATCACTCCAGAATTCAAAGACTACAAAGACGGAAAATTAAAAATGATTAGCTTTTTTGCCAAAAAGGCGAGAGGCATGATGGTACGCTACATCGTTGATACCAATGCGGAAACCATTGATGATTTAAAAGGTTTTAATTACGAAGGGTATGCGTTTGATGCGAATTTGAGTAAAGGGAATAAGTTGGTGTTTACGAGGTAATAAAACCTTGTTCTGAAACATAGGAATAGTATTCTATAAAACTCTTATTAATGCAATACATTTTTAAAAACATTCAAAATATTTAAAAGTTTGTATTTTTTCGTACATTAGTTTTGTTGTAAAGAGTTTAATTTCAGTTTAATCGCACCTCCTGTATGTCTAATAATTGTGATGTTATTGATTCCTCAGCTGTTACTTATATTATTGAAAACCCCTGGGATGTTTCTGAATACGAATGGAATCTTCAAGACAAAAGTGATTTAGAACGAACGCATTCGTATATTCTCAACAAATTAAAAATAGCCGAAAACGGAGGTTTTTCCAGACTTTGGAAAACAACAGATCAAAAACCAATTGCTATTTTGGGTTGTTTAAAAATAGGGGATAAAGAATTTGAAACATTCTTTATTGCCAGTAAACACATGCAAGATTATACCTTGAAAATAAGTTTTGAAATGCGTGATATGCTCAGAGAACAATCAGCTAATTTTAAGGGATACACCTGCTATTTATACTCTACTTCAAATCATCCGAATCAAATGAAATGGTTCAAATTTCTCGGATTTATGAATATACCTGAAAGAGATTCTGGTTCAAACCGTTATTTTGAATATGTTTCATCAATTAAATAAATGATTTAACTTTCTATTGTGTTCATAAATAGATGTTTGCTCTTGAAAAGTAAGAATAAATTTAGGTTTTTTGAAATTTAAATATAAACAGGAGTTTTATTTAATTAAAAATCATATTTTTATTAAAATAATTGCTTTTATTTAAAATAATAAGTTAATTTTATTAATTATTAATTAAAAAATAGCAAATATGTGTGGTAGTAAATCAGTAACAATTGTTGTTAGTGCAACAACAGCAAATCCATTCCCTCCAACTATTTCAGACGGAACTAGTGTAGGAAGCACAGAAGAAGGCGATGAAAACTTAACAACAAATGTAGGTTCAGGTTATACAGTAATCGTTAAAATGGCAGGAGACATTTCAGCAATAAACAACATTTATTCAACGAATGGAGTCAATTTGTTTTCTTCCGGTCCCGCAAGGCAATCAGATGGTTCTTGGTCTGGAGTTATTGGGGGCTTGCCAAAAGGCACTGTTGAAACCTATAGTATTCAATACACAGTAGGAGGAACTACCTATATACAGGATCCGAAGATTGCGATTAATCAATAATTATAGCATGTTATTCACGAGTAAAAAAAACTATATTTTAGTAGTTTCTTTTTTGCTTTGTATGCAGACTATTTTTGCTCAAGACAGTAAATTGGGAGACAGTTTGCAAATCGTTTATGACGCAAATAAACTTTCGGGAGTTGATCAACTTGAGTTGCTCCGAAACTTATCGTTTAACAAAATCAGTAATAAAAGCGAATCTATAAAATACGCCAATGAACTCATTAAGTTATCTGCTGAGAGCAAAAATTATTTGTATCTCTATAGAGGTTATAGCTTAAGAGGTCAGGCTTATAGCTTTGCAGGAGACATTAGTCTTGCTCTTGAATCATTTATAAAAGGAAGTGAAGTAGCTTCAAAACTTGATGATAAATCCTATGAAGGCGGGGCTTTTTTGACTATTGCAGATGTTTATTCTAAAATTGGAAACTCGAATAATGCGGATTTTTATTATTTAAAATCAATAGAAATACTCAGAAAAACCAATGATTCAATTTCTTTAGCATCAGCCCTTTTAAATGCTGGAGATGAGGCTTTTAAAAATAATCAATTTCAAAAATCGCTCTCCTATTTTAAAGAATCTCGATTGATTTTTAAAAAAATTGACTATCCTATGGGGGTGGCCTATAATTTGGGCAATGAAGGAATGGTATATGCAGAGCAAGGGAAGGATAAACTAGCAGAGCAATATATCAATCAAGCATTAGTTGTATTAGAAGAATTTGAAGATTATAATGCTATAACCACCTATCTGACTTATATGTCAGATATTTATCTTAGACGCGAAAACTTTCCTGTTGCATTAAAATATGCTCATAGAAGTTTAGAACTTGCCACTGAACACAAATTAAAAGAGCAAATAAGCGATGCCAATTTAACGTTGTCTAACCTGTATGAAAAATCAGGTAATACTAAGGAATCGTATAAGCATTATAAAGATTATATAGCTTATCGAGATAGTATTATCAATATAGACAATGTTCAACAAATAGCCGATTTACGCACCAATTTTGAAGTCTCTCAAAAACAAACAGAAGTTGATTTGTTGGAACAAAAAAGAAAAAACCAACGAATAGTAACCTATGCCATTGGAGCTGCTTTATTTTTCATTGCTCTTCTTGCTTTTCTTTGGTATCGAAGGTATTTATTCATTAGAAAAACCAAACAAATTATTGAAAAAGAACGCGATCGTTCAGACAGTTTGTTACTTAACATTCTCCCGGAAGAAACAGCAATTGAGTTAAAATTGAACGGCAATGTAAAAGCCAAAAAACATGATGCTGTAACAGTTTTATTCAGCGATTTCAAAGGATTTACCAGTTATTCTGAAAAGCTGTCACCGGAAGAATTAGTGAAGACGGTTGATTTTTACTTTTCAAAATTCGATACAATCATGGAAGACTATGGTTTGGAAAAAATTAAAACCATTGGCGATGCTTATATGTGTGCCGGTGGTTTAAATGGCAACCAAAAAGAAGCCGCCCATAATATGATTTTAGCGGCTAAAGATATTATAGATTTTGTTGAAAAAACCAAGACGAACAATATAACTCAGGAATTTACTTTTGATATCCGTATTGGAATAAATACCGGACCAGTTGTTGCCGGTGTGGTTGGAAGTAAGAAGTTTGCTTATGATATTTGGGGCGATACCGTAAACATTGCCTCAAGAATGGAATCGATGTCACAACCCGGAAAAATTAATATCAGTGAAGGCACTCATGCTTTAATAAGCGATCAATGGACTTGTGACTATCGCGGTGAAATTGAAGTTAAAAACAGAGGTATTTTAAAAATGTATTTTGTGAATGATTAATTTTAAACTTCTTTTACTTCCAAAACATACCCAATTCCATGCACATTCGTCAACTTAATACTTTCATCATCACTTAGTTTTTTTCGCAGTTTTGAGATGTACGTATCTAAACTTCTCCCCACAAAAACGCCGTAATCTTCCCAAACTCTTTTGGAAAGTTCTTCCCGTTTGATAATTTTATTCGGGTTGTCTACAAAAAGCGTCAAAAGTTCTACTTCTTTTTTGGAAAGACTGATTTCAACAGCTTTTACCATTAATTTATTTTCATCGGGATAGAATTGAAACTTGCCAAGAGCGATTCCATTTTCAGTAGTTGGATCAAATTGGATACTATTTTTTCGTTTAGGAAAAAATAGAAAAGCTGCAATTATACCTAATGACAAAAACACAATCCAAATGATTTTAGAACCAGAAGTGGCTGTTTTATCTAAAAAGCGAACTTCAATTGTATAACATTTTTGTGGAATAGTTCTCCCGTTGCAAGGAACGATACTTTTTTCAACGTTGGCATTTTGTAAAAAACTATATGCTACTTCCAAATCTTTGCATTGCTTCACTTCAAGTTGATAATGGGAGGGAAGGTTGGCTTTTTGAAAACTTTCTTGTACAACTTTTACCAAAGTATCCGGATAAATTGTCAGTTCTCTCTCAAAGGAAAGTTGGTATTTTGATTCTTCTTTTTTTTGAACCGGCAATATCAACGAAGTACTGTCTTGATTGG
>JAUXNR010000207.1 GCA_030682755.1 Flavobacterium sp. | reverse complement strand
TTTTTTATTTCTTTTTTATTCCCTTGATGCTCAAAATGAAAAATTAAATGGTGTTTGGATATTAGATAAGATATTTTACAAAAACGGAAATCCTCTTGAGATTAATCATACAATGTATTCTGAATTTTTAGAGTATGAGTTTATAAATAATAAATTAAAGATTACTTTAGGTTTATATTCTAATGCTAACGTTTTTGATGTAATCATAAATGATGAGAAAATAACTAATCAATATCGCGATATTAATTATGAGTTTATTGATGATAAATTAATGCTAAATGATGTTGGAGATGAAAAGATGATGCTGTTTATTAGAAAAAATAAATTTATTGATACTTATCCCGAGTTTAAATTGTCAAAAATTTTATATAGAGATAAAGAAGTTTATATACCCAATTACTTTATTAAACCAAAGTTCAATTATGTTGGAGATATTGATGATTTTTTAAGAAAAAAAATTCCAACATTGTCAAGTAGAAACCATGTTGGTGATTTAGAATTTAAATTTATTTTAACTAGTGAATCGAAAATTGAAGATATTGAGATAATTAATAATACTTCAAAAGAATTAGATAATGAGTTGAAAGTATCATTGAATCAAGCTGAGAAACTTTATAAAAATGATACTGGAAAAGATCTACTGATAGTTAAATCGTATAGATTTTTGAGTTTATTAGATAAACCAAATAAGATAGAAAAGAAAATCAATAAACTTATAATTGATGGACATAACTTTTATAAAGATAATGATTTTAAAAAATCCATAATGGTTTATAAAGAGGCAATTGAACTAAAACTTCTTGAAGAAAAAAATACAAAAAATATAAATTTATACTATGTCTATAATTATTTAGGAATTTCTTATTTAGCTGAAAATGAAATAGAATTGGCTTGTGAATGTTTTAGAAAAAATGGAAATAAAACCAATTTTAATATAAGAAATTATTTAATAAATTTCTGTGAATAAAAACTAAAAAAAGCCTTCGAAATTTCCGCTATTGAAAATCTACCGTCTTCTCATCAAATTAAAAAAATAAATGAAGTCATAATCAACAAGTACTCAGATGATTTAATAGCATAAAAAAAAAGAGTAATTGTAAAAAACAAAAAAAGGTAAAAGAGAAGAAATAAAAAATGGCAAGCGACCTACATCGCACCGCTACAACCGCATACCTTTGCTGTGTTCCCACCCTGGAGGAGTTTGCAGGAGCTGGTCGTGTAGGACTTGCCGCTGCAAATATACAATCTTTTTATGTTTTTGCAAGTAATTTTACTCGATTCAAATTGTTATATTTGCTTCGATTCTATTATAATTCACATGAAAAATCGTAACATATTCTCATTCATTTTATTAAGCATTTTATTCCTTAGTTGTGATGACACTAAAAAAGATAAATCGGATTGGTTTTCTTTTAACACGAGTGTCTTAAAATCACAATATAACCCTACTGAAACGGCTACTTTAGACATTGTCAATGCAAAAAACAAGACTATTGACAGTATTATTTTTTATGTAAACAACAAAAAAATTGGTAAAGTAGTGGGTAACAAACCTTTCACCTTTGCTTTTGCCAATGAAAAATTAGGCTATCAAAACCTGAAAGCCTTGATTTATTTTGAGAAGGAGTATGTAGAGACTTCCTATCGTTCAGAATTGGTTTCAAATGTGGAGCCTAAACTACTTTCTTATTCAATTGTAAATATCTATCCGCACGACATCAAAGCCTATACACAAGGTTTAGAATTTCACCGTGACACGCTGTTTGAAGGAACCGGAAACGGTGAAGGTGCCGGAACACGAACCAAAGGGAAATCGAGTTTAAGAAAAACCGATTATAAAACCGGAAAGGTGCATCAAATTGTAGAACTAACTGATGATTTATTTGGAGAAGGCATTACCATTTTAAACAATAAAGTATACCAACTCACCTGGACAAGCTTGGTGGGTTTTGTTTACAATGCCGATAACTTAGAACGCATCAAGACATTCAATTATACCAAACGCATTCAAGGTTGGGGCTTGTGCAACGACGGTACAAACCTGTATCAAACCGATGGCACAGAAAAAATATGGATCATGAATCCTGAAACATTTGAAATGACAGATTACATTAACGTGTATTCCAATACACAAAAAATCACTGCATTAAACGAGTTGGGATGGATTGACGGTAAAATTTACGGGAATGTGTATCAAAAAGATGCCATTGCTATCATTGACCCTAAAACAGGAGCTATCGAAGGCATCATCAATTTATCTGAATTGAAAAAACAAGTTACGCAACATCCGGATATTGATGTACTAAACGGCATTGCATACAACCCAAAAACCAAAACTATTTTTGTGACAGGAAAGAATTGGGATAAGATGTTTGAGATTAGGGTTGGGGAGTAGGTTAAAAGTTGAAGGGTTTAAAAGGTTAAAAGGTATGTTACACCTGACAGGTTTTAAAAACCTTTCAGGTGTAAAGAGTGAAAAAAGATTAAAAACACATTTAACTGAGGTGATTAAAAATGAGAAATTTTATCAAGTTGCTTTTAATTGAATAACTCTAAAAGTCACAAAAACTGAAAACTGAAAACAGACAACAGCCTTTAATGAAACTCACCAAACACCTTCGTGGCTTCATTATAAGCACTTTCAAAACTCATAGGACTGGTGTTGGTGTTTTCTTTTTGCGTAGTAAAATAGGATAGTAATTTTTCAGTGGGCATGTTGCCTGTTAAGTCGTCTTTGGCCATGGGACAACCTCCAAATCCTTGAATGGCTCCATCAAATCTCCGGCATCCTGCTTTGTATGCGGCATCTACTTTCTCAAACCATTTATCGGGCGTGGTATGCAAATGGGCACCAAATTCTATTTCAGGATATTTCGGAATTAAACTGGAAAATAAGTAATCAATAATCTTTGGTGTAGAACTGCCAATTGTGTCCGATAGCGAAAGAATTTTTACGCCCATATCTGCTAATTTTTCGGTCCACTCCCCTACGATGTCCACATTCCACGGATCACCATACGGGTTACCAAATCCCATTGACAAATAGGCTACCACTTCTTTGTTTGTGGCATTTGCAATGTCTAAAATCTCTTGCAAGGTAACAAGAGATTCGGCGATTGTTTTATGTGTATTTCGCATTTGGAAATTCTCCGATATGGAGAACGGAAATCCCAAATACTGTATGGCAGTATGCTCAGAAGCGAGTTCAGCTCCTTTGGTATTGGCAATAATAGCCAGCAATTTACTTCGTGTTTGGGTCAAATCCAATTGGGCTAAAACATCAGCCGTATCCACCATTTGAGGTATTGCTTTTGGGGAGACAAAGCTCCCAAAGTCCAGTGTATCAAACCCTACGCGTAACAACGAT
>JAUXNR010000322.1 GCA_030682755.1 Flavobacterium sp. | reverse complement strand
GCAATCAAGCAAAATTAACTAATTATTTGACTTTTCGGTCACGTTGGTGAATTTGTGGTGTTTTATTTTACCTTTTTGATTAAATTCTAAAATGGCTTCTGCTTTTTGATCGGAAATAATTTTAATTTCTGCTGTTTGATTTCTGAAATAAAGTTTTTCAAGTTTGATTTCTTCTAAAATAGATTGTTGAAATTCAATTACAAAATGGGTTTTATTTCCGTTTATTTGATAAAAATAATCAGAAATTGGAATGGGAAATTGGGTTTGGAAGGCTTCTTTTGAAGCACAACCCACCAAAATTAATACAACTATCATTGAAAAATTTTTCATTGTTTACTTTATGGTTTTTTCATTGTCCATTCTAAAAAATCATTCATTACATGTGGCCAATTTTCTTTTTCATAATTGGCTTTTCCTTGATGGTCAACTTCAAAAAAATTATGTTCTACATTCAAATAACGTTTAAAAGTTAAATTTGTTTTTGCATTCTGAATATAAAATAATGGAACTAAATCACACATGTCTGAAGCAATATCAGAGGTTCCGTAAGCCAAATACGTTGGAATTTCTATTTTTAACCAATCATAAAGCAATGGCCTTGAAAATGATTTCCAAGCTAATAAATTAATGTCTTCTTTCACTTTTTTATCGTTATGCGAATTTCTGAATAGTTCATATAGTTCCTCAATTTCTTTATCAGCTACTTCCCAACTAATTTGATTTTTTTCAGCTTGTTTTCTGTAATATCTGATGTTTTGATCAATTCTGCCAAAAGGGTTTGCACTAAATAAACCCAAATGAGTTACCTTTTTATTGTTTAATGAAATTAATGTTGCAACTTTTGAGCCTTGTGAATGACCTGCCACAATTAATTTTGAATTGTCAACCCATTTTTGCTTTCGTAGAAATTTTAAAACTGTACTTACTCTTTTTTCATAATTTTCCAAATAATCAGATTTTATATAGTTTAAATCAAATTTGTTAGGTTCATTAGGGTTTGGGACATAACAATATGACTCATTTAAATTTTTCTCATTGACAATAACCGGAGTGTTAGGCATTGAAATGACGATTAAGTGATAATTCCTTTTTATTTTTTCAATGTCAAAGTTTGTAATACCCCCACCAATCATCCAAATATTTTCATTTGCAGTTTGTACAAATAACGGCAATGGAAGTGAACCTTGACAAAAAAGGAAAATTGGTTTTGTTTCGTCTGTTTTGATATCGATTAACAAAAAGTCGACAGTATCTTTTTTTTGTTTTATGCTAAAATGTATGGCTTCATTATTAATGATGTTTCGCTTTTGACACCAACTAAAAATTGATGTTAAAGTAAATAGTAGTAATAAATAATTTCTCATTTTTTATCCCCCAAAAACTTTACAAAATGAAACCCCTTCGGTACAAAACCATGATTAAAATAAAACTTATGGGCCGGAAAATTATTGGTGTATGCATCTAACGCAACGACTTTGCAACCTAAATCAATAGCTTTTTGATTCAAATATTCTGTCAATAATTTGCCAACTCCTTTAGAACGATGATTGGGATGAACGATCACATTGTCTAATTCAAGATATTTTCCGCACCACAATTTGGTTCCCACCCAAAAACCTGAAAGACCAATGGGTGTTTCGTTTTCGTATGCTACCAATTGTTTGTAGTTGTTAGGCAACATTTCATCTAGTAAATCGCTGTAAATTTGCTCGGTAAATTCAGGATACAATTGCTGAATTAAGGGCAATTGTTGAAGTATTTCTGCTTTGGAAGAAAGTTCTTTGAGCGTTACCATTTATTCTGATAATAAAGTTTCGTTAAACAAATTTAAAATTCGGGTATATTCATCTACCCAAGAATAAGTCTCTCTAAAACCATGTGCTTCAACCGGATAAACGGCTAAATCCCAGTCTTTTTTTCCTAATTCAATGAATCGTTGTGTCAATCTGACAACATCCTGAAACTGGACGTTATCATCAACCATACCGTGAAGCATTACTAATTTATCCTGAAGTTTGTCTGCAAAATAAATCGGTGAACTCTTTTTATAAGCCTCAGGATCCGTTTCAGGAAAATTTAAAATATTTGCCGTATACCCATGATTGTAATGTGCCCAATCCGTAACAGATCGTAAAGCCGCTCCTGCCTTAAACTCTC
This sequence comes from Flavobacterium sp., assembly GCA_030682755.1. Taxonomy (GTDB): domain Bacteria; phylum Bacteroidota; class Bacteroidia; order Flavobacteriales; family Flavobacteriaceae; genus Flavobacterium. Next base: position 5,632 of record JAUXNR010000322.1, on the reverse strand, counting down.
CCGGCGTGGTAAGAAGTGCCATTAATGTGATAAAACCTCCGTAAGACCCGCCATAAATGCCAATCTTGTCAGGATTAATTCCGTGTTGGTTCACCAAATATTTTTTTCCATCCAAATGATCGGACAAATCCAAACCACCCATGTGTCTATAAATTCCGGTTCGAACCTCACGTCCATAACCATCACTTCCACGATAATCAATGTCTAAAACGGTATAGCCCAAATCAGTTAAAAGGTTATGAAACATAAATTCCCGATGATAAGAACTCCAAAAATTGTGAGCATTTTGCAAATAGCCGGCCCCGTGAACAAAAACAACCGCGGCATTGTTTTTGTTCTTTGCGTTAGGTTCGTAAACTCGAGCATAAACATCGGCTCCATCTTTAGCTTTGAAAGTTACAACTTCTGGCGATTTCCATGAATAAGCTTCAAATGTTTTGGTCGTTGAAAACGTTATTTTCTGTAACGTAGCATTAGGTTTGTTTTCGCCAATATATAATTCCCATGGTTTGTTTTTTGATGAATAGCGAACCAATAGCGTTTTTTCGTCTGGTGCTAATTCTACTTCGTGTGCTCCTTCTTTTATTAAAATAGGACTCATTTTTTGAGAGGCAATATCCAATTTATAAAATTCTCTATTTCCGGGATGTGTAGTATTGGTGGAGAGGTAAAACGATTTTCCATCATTGGAAAGTTTGACCACCTCTCTCACTTCCCAGTTTCCTTTTGTGAGTTGTGTTTTTTGTTTATTTTTTAAATTCATCAAATACAAATGCGAATAACCTGTTGCTTCAGATTGAAAATAAATTGTTTCATCATCATTCAAAAAACCTAACTCTCCTCTACTAAAACTATATCCTGAAATTCCGGGACCTCCAATCCAAGCTTCATCGTGTTGATGATCAAGTTCAATAATTGTCGCTTTTTCTAAATCTAATTGCACGATCCAACGGTCTTTGTTATCAAGACTTCTGACTTCAAGAACAGCATAATCCCCTTTTTTATTAAAAACGGGAGCTCCCATTGCTATTGCTTTTTCTTCTTTTTCTTTTGATTTTAACGTTTCATATTCCTCATAATACGCCGGAAATTCTTTTATCCCTGATAAGCCTGAAAAAGAAACAATACTTACGGTATCTTTTTCTAAATTATAAATTCCAAACTTATGTTTGCTGATGTTTGCTGTGGATACTTTTGGGCGTGCACTTGTGTTTTTTGTATAACCGTCTGCCGTGATAAATTGTTCCACTTTTGTAGCAACTTGTGAAGGATAATCTGAAAGTCTAAACGTTACAAATTTGGCATTCGGTGCTGGCGTTATTTGTTCTACAGAAGATTTTTCATAATAAAACTCTTTTGGAAATTTCTCTTTAACTTTTTCTGCCTGTTCTTTATTCCATTGTTTTTTCTCTTCTTGATCTCTCACAAATTGAAATAATTCACTTTGTTGAGTCGCCAAAAAACTTGTTTTATCTTCTTTTTCATTTGATTTAGAAGGTTTGAAATTTGTCAGTTGAAGTAGCGTCGCTTCTTTACTATCAAATTGAAATAAATTACCATTTTGATTAAAAAAAATTACGTTCGGATTTGAACTTCGTTTAACATTGGAAACCCCTTGATTGGATTGATGTATTTTTTTTGTCTTTTTTGTTTTTTTATCATAGGCATATAAAACCCCTTGATTGGTATAATAAACCACATCAAAGTCCTTTTGAGCATCAACTCTATTTCTCGTTGCCATTAAGTCATTGGGTTGAACTTTCTCTGGAGACTTCATTCCTTTTTTCCAAAAATAGGTGCTGTTCCCTTTTTCATTGTTTGGATTCCACTCAAAATATACAGTTGAACCGTCAACTGACCAACGGTGGTTTTCAGGTTGATGACCGATAAACTCATCCCCTTTCATGATTTCAGAAAGGGATAATGTTTGTGAAAAAATAACTTGAATTAAAAAAAATGCTACAACAGAACAGTAAAATTTCATCTTATAAAATTTGATTCTCAAATATATAAAATAAAAAAGTCACGCTATGGACGTGACTTTCTTAAATGTATGTTATTTTATTTAACTTTTCAACGCTTCGCGTAATTCTTAAACGCTTCGCTGATTGAAAATTTGGCTTCGCCTAATTGTTCAACGCTTCGCCGATTGAAAATTTGGCTTCGCCTAATTGTTCAACGCCTCAGCTCCACCAACAATTTCTAAAATTTCATTGGTAATTGCAGCTTGACGAGCTTTGTTGTATGTCAATTTCAATTGATTTCTCAATGCTGTTGCATTATCTGTAGCTTTGTGCATTGCAGTCATACGAGCACCATGTTCAGCAGCAAATGAATCACGAATGGATTTATATAATTGTGTTTTTAACGATTTTGGAATTAACGTTAATACAATTTCTTCTTTTGATGGTTCAAAAATATAATCTGCCGCAACAGCAACATTTGATTGCATTGGAGCTAACGGTAAAAACTGTTCTGTTTGAACAATTTGTGTTGCCGCATTTTTAAATTGATTGTAAACGATTTCAATTTTATCATAGGCTCCGGAAGTAAACAAATCTGTCAATTGTTGAGCAATTTGTGCTACCTTTTCAAAAGTCAAGTCATCATATACTTCACTTTTGTTTTCAATCACTTGATGTGTTTTTTTGATGGTATCATTTCCTTTTTTACCAATAGTAAAAAAGTCAACTTGTTTTCCGGGATACGACTCTGAAACTAATTTGGCTTGTTTGATTACATTAGAATTAAATGCACCACACAAACCTCTGTTGGATGTTACTACAACAACCAATACTTTTTTAATTTCTCTTTGTGTAGTGAATGCTCCACCTACTTCTCCTTCCAAAGAAGCACTCAAACTTTGAAGCAATTCTGTTAATTTTTCGGCATAAGGTCGCATTGCTGTGATAGCATCTTGAGCTTTTTTCAACTTTGCAGCAGATACCATTTTCATTGCCGATGTGATTTGCATCGTTGATGAAACGGAAGTAATTCTGTTACGTATTTCCTTTAAGTTTGCCATTTTAAAAATGTATCAATGTGGCAATTATCAATGTGTCAATTAATTGTCTAATTGACACATTTAATAATTGACTAATTAGTTATATTTCGCTGAAATTTCTTTTGCTACTTTTTCTAAAACATCAGTAATGTTGTCATCCAACTTACCTGCCTTTAGAGCATTAAGTGTATCTCTGTGTTTGTTGTTCAAGTATTCGATATAATCTTTTTCGAATTCTTTTACTTTGTTTACAGGAACATTTCTCAACAAGTTTTTTGAACCTGCATAGATAATGGCAACTTGATCTTCAACTGTATACGGATCGTTTACGGCTTGTTTCAAGATTTCAACGTTTCTTCTACCTTTTTCAATTACGTTTAATGTAACTGCATCAAGATCAGAACCAAATTTTGCAAACGCTTCCAATTCACGGAACTGAGCTTGATCCAATTTTAATGTACCAGATACTTTTTTCATTGATTTAATCTGAGCATTACCACCCACACGAGATACAGAAATACCTACGTTAATTGCGGGACGAACCCCAGAGTTAAACAAATCTCCATCTAAGAAAATCTGACCATCTGTAATCGAAATTACGTTGGTTGGAATATACGCAGAAACGTCACCCGCTTGTGTTTCAATGATTGGTAAAGCAGTTAATGAACCTCCACCTCTTACGATAGAACGTAAAGAATCCGGTAAGTCGTTCATGTTTTTTGCAATATCATCATCTGCAATCACTTTTGCAGCTCTTTCTAATAATCTTGAGTGAAGATAGAAAACGTCTCCAGGATAAGCTTCACGTCCCGGTGGTCTTCTTAATAAAAGAGAAACCTCACGGTAAGCCACAGCTTGTTTAGATAAATCATCATAGATAATTAAAGCCGGACGACCTGTATCACGGAAATATTCTCCGATTGCTGCTCCAGCAAATGGAGCATATACTTGCATTGGAGCCGGATCAGATGCGTTAGCTGCAACAATAACTGTATAAGCCATTGCTCCTTTATCTTCTAATGTTTTTGCAATTAATGCTACGGTTGACGCTTTTTGTCCAACAGCAACATAGATACAAAATACTGGTTGACCAGCATCATAAAATTCTTTTTGATTCAAAATAGTGTCAATACAAACCGTTGTTTTACCTGTTTGACGGTCACCAATAACCAACTCACGTTGACCTCTTCCTACCGGAATCATGGCATCAATTGATTTGATACCTGTTTGCAAAGGTTCAGTAACCGGCTGACGGAAAATTACTCCGGGAGCTTTTCTTTCCAATGGCATTTCATATAAATCACCACCGATTGGTCCTTTACCATCGATTGGATTTCCTAACGTATCCACAACACGACCTACCATTTGTTCACCTACTTTTAGGGAAGCGATACGTTGTGTTCTTTTTACGGTAGAACCCTCTTTGATACCTGTTGATGGACCTAATAATACTACCCCAACATTATCTTCTTCCAAGTTCAAAACGATTGCTTCTAAACCGTTTTCAAATTGCACTAACTCTCCATATTGAGCATTAGACAATCCGTAAACACGAGCGATACCGTCTCCTACTTGAAGTACTGTTCCTACTTCTTCTAACGATGCACCTGATTGGAAACCAGATAATTGTTTTTTTAATATTGCTGAAATTTCAGCCGGTTTAATTTCTGCCATTGTGATATATCTTTAATGGTATATTAATTACTAAACTCTCTTTTTAACTCACGCAATCCGTTTGCAACAGATGCATTGTATTGTTGATCGCCTAAACGCAGTATAAATCCACCGATGATTTCAGGGTCTACTATGTTATGAAGCGTTATCGTTTTATTTGAAAACTCACTGATTTTTGCTAAAACCTGTTTTTCAATATCTGCTGTGATAGGAAAAGCGGTTGTTACAAAAGCTGTTTGTTTGTTGTTTAAATCGTCATGCTGAGCAACATATTGAGAAGCAATTTCGTTTAAAATTTCAAATCGTTTGTTGGCTTGTAGCAATTGAAAAAGGCCTTTTGTTTCTGATTGAACGGTTGTAAAAATTTCATTTATTGCAGAAAATTTTGATTCCGGTCCAACTACGGGACTTTGCAAAAACAATTGTAATTCTTCATTGGATGTAATTGTATCCAAGATGAATTTCATGTCTTGATTTACAGCATCAGCAGTATTGTTAGAAACAGCTGTTTCTATTATTGCTTTTGCATATCTAATCGCTGCTCTTGACATAATTAATTTAATTTAGCATCACCTAACAGTTGAACAACCAATTTGGTTTGAGCTTCTGTGTTGGTTAATTCGCTTTTTAGTACTTTTTCTGCAATTTCTAATGACAATGACGACACTTGGTTTTTCAACTCCGCCATGGCAGCATTTTTCTCGCTTTCAATGGCCGACTTTGCTTGAGCAATCATTTTTTCGCCTTGAGCTTGAGCTTCCGATTTTGCATCGTTAATCATCTTTTCTTTGATTTCACGAGCTTCTTTCATCATAGCATCTCTTTCTGCTCTGGCTTCGGCTAATAAACGCTCATTTGAAGCAGTCAGGTTTTGCATTTCTAACTTTGCTGTTTCAGCAGCAGCTAATGCATTGTTGATTGATTCTTCTCTGCTTTTAACAGCTCCTAAAATAG
>JAUXNR010000318.1 GCA_030682755.1 Flavobacterium sp. | reverse complement strand
TAAACTGTCCGGCTTGTTCATCAACTCGTCTGAAATTTGCTTCCACATTGAAACTTTCTAAACGGGCTCCTACTTGATAACTCCATTTGCCATATTGTTTACCAAAATTAGCATAAGCACTTTGAATGGATCTTTTATAATCAAAATCTGAGAAATACGTTAAGTTTTGATCAAACTGATTGTCTGTGCCGTCAAAACGACTTTCTAATCCGAGTTCTAATTTGGTCTTATCATCTAAAGGATTCACATAATCAACATTTACAATAAAGTTGTTTCCTAATGTTTCTACTTGATTGGTTTGCAATAAAGTGTTGTTTCCGTCAAAGAATTTGCTGTCTTCATCCCTGTCATTCTTATTGTAATTAAACTCAACTTCAAACGTTTTTTGAGGCGTTTCAAATTCATGTTTATAGCCCAAATTATAAACTTGATTTCTATTGGTATTTTGTGAAGCAAACAATTGTGTAATATCAGGATTCACACCCGAAAAATAGTTTACCGTATTTAAGAAATTACCGTCGTTGGAATTGAAATTTTGATTGGTAAAGAAGGAAATCGTGTTTTTTTCATTCAAATAATAATCAACTCCGGCTTTTACAAAATGATTTTTATTGAAATTGTCAATATAAAAATCAGAGCGGTTGCTTCGGTCATCATTCGTTAAATCTATAGTTCTTACAAAACCCTGATTAATACGTCTTCCGTGATTCAAATAATAGGTGGTATAAAAATTGAACTTATTCACTCTGTAATTTAAATCCAAAGAGGCATTTGCTTTGGGTAGAATTCCAAAATTAGCTCCGGTATTCACACTTCCATTAAAACCCAAATTGGAATTTTTCTTCAATATAATATTGATAATTCCACTCATTCCTTCCGGATTAAATTTTGCTGAAGGATTGGTAATCAATTCTATCTGTTTGATTGAGGTTGAAGGAATTTGTTGCAAAGCTTGTGAAGCAGACATTTGCGAGGGCTTCCCGTCAATAAATATTTGAACATTGTCATTTCCACGCAAAGAAACCGAATTGTTTTGTGGATCCACACTAACCGAAGGGATGTTATTCAAAACATCGGAAGCTGTGGGGCCTGCATTTACCAAATCGGGACCAACATTTACGACTTTTCGATCTATTTTTTGCACAAAAGTAGTGCGTTCAGCCGCTACTTCTACTTCAGCTAATTTAGTGGCTTCTTCTTCCAAATAAATGGTTTTAAGGTTAGTCGTTTTATTGTCTATGGTAATTTTTGTAGTATATGATTTAAAACCGATGAATTGAATTTCAAAATCATAAGTACCATTGGCAATTTTAGTAATGCTAAATTCACCTTTGTCGTCTGTAATTCCTCCGGTAACAATTTGATCGTTTAATTTTACGATAATGGAAGCATAAGGAATTGGAGAATTTGTAGTTTTATCTACAACTTTACCGGTTATTGCACCAATGTTTTCATTAGACGCAAATAATTGTACGCTCCAAAGCAAGAGCAATGCGATTTTTAGTTTCATGTTTGTTCGTTTTTTTCCGTTAAAAACGGAGATTGATTGA
>JAUXNR010000310.1 GCA_030682755.1 Flavobacterium sp. | reverse complement strand
CCAATCAGAAATCATTGGAATGGCACTGTATTATTATCGTTTTTCCACATGGAAAGGCAAAACCATTCACTTGGAAGACTTGATTGTAAAAGAAAACCAACGAGGAACCGGTGCCGGATTTGCGTTATACACTGAGATAATCAAACAAGGAAAAAAAGACAACGTTAGAAGAATTGAGTGGAATGTTCTGGATTGGAATACGCCTGCTGTTGATTTTTACATCAAATCCGGTGCAAAGGTACTTGATGATTGGCGGGTAGTTCACATGGACGAACAAGGAATTACTTCATTTTTAGAAAAAATAAGCAATTAAAATTTATGAAAATATTCAAATTTGGTGGAGCATCCGTAAAAGATGCTAATGGCATTAAAAATGTTTTTGATGTTTTGCAAAAAGTGGGTCATGACAATGTTTTGGTGGTTATATCCGCAATGGGTAAAACAACAAATGCATTGGAAGTTGTGATTAAAAACTATTTTGACAAATCAACTGAATTGCAAGAATCCATTCAAGAAGTAAAAAAATATCATTTACAGATTGTGATGGACCTTTTTGAAGATGATAAAAATGCCGTTTACAAAGCGTTGAACCAGCATTTTGAAGATATGGAATATTTTTTAAGCCATAATAAATCGCCAAACTATAATTTTGTTTATGACCAAATTGTAAGTTATGGTGAGCTAATTTCCACCACGATTGTGAGCCATTATTTCAATTCTTGTGGCCTAAAAAACAACTGGTTGGATGTTCGTAATTTTATTAAAACAGACACCTCCTATCGTGATGCTACTGTGGATTGGGAACAAACTCAAGAATTGATTTCTAAAAACGTAAAACGCAAAACCCTTAACATTACTCAAGGATTCTTGGGTGCTGATCCAAATAATTTTACTACAACTTTGGGTCGTGAAGGATCCGATTATACCGCTGCTATTTTTGCCTATTGTTTAAATGCCGAAAGCGTAACGATTTGGAAAGATGTTCCCGGCGTTTTGAATGCAGATCCGAGGTATTTTGAAAATGCCATTTTGTTAAATCAAATATCCTATCGAGAAGCTATTGAGTTGGCTTTTTACGGAGCTTCGGTTATCCACCCAAAAACATTACAACCGCTACAACGTAAAGAAATTCCGTTGTATGTAAAATCCTTTTTGAATCCGCTTTTGGCCGGAACCAGTGTTTCAAAAGGAGCCGACTTGGTGCCACAAACGCCGTGTTTTATTGTGAAAAAAAACCAACTGTTGCTTTCGCTTTCCTCCATAGATTTCTCTTTTATCATGGAAGAACACATCAGTGAAATTTTCAGATTGTTTCATGAATACCAAATTAAAGTGAGTTTGATTCAAAATTCTGCCATTAGTTTTTCGGTATGTGTTGAAGACAAATTCAACCACTTTAATGAATTGAAAAGTTTTTTGTCAAAACGTTTTCAAATCAGTTGGTATGAAAACGTATCGTTGTTTACCATTCGTCATTTTACTGAAAGTGCCGTTACAATTGTGGAAACAGACAAATCTGTTTTGGTGAAACAAATTTTGGGAGATACGATTCAGATTGTGACGAAGGAGTAAGTTGGATTTTTCGATTGTTCGATTATTAGATTTCTCGATTATTTAGATTTGTAATTGTAGTCGCTTTACTTCCAACAATAAATACTACTTTTGAGGTTTTCGAGTTATAGTACTTATGTTGAAAAAAAGTGTTTTAGGGCTATTTTTACTATTGATTTCAGGTCTTTCGGCTCAGGAAAGCGAAACGCCGTATCAATCAAAAAAAATTGTAGCTTCAAAAGACACTATTTCTCTTGAAAAAGTGAGTATCAACAAAGCCTTTTTCAAAATTATTGACTCAAAAGGTGTTGAAATTGACAGTTCTTTTTACACGGCAAATTTTCAAAAAGGCACTTTAGTTTTTAAAAATGATTTTAATCGTAGCGACACGTTAACGGTTCGCTATCTGAAATTTCCTGATTATTTAACCAAAACGTATAGTGTTTTTGACGAAATTCAAATTGTGCCCAACCAAAGTAATTATGGTGATTTGTATCGTTATTCTAAAGATCCGGCAAAAATCAACACCCCATTTAGTGGCTTAAATACTTCGGGAAGTATCACCAGGGGGCTCACCATTGGTAACAATCAAAACGCAGTGGTCAATTCGAATTTGGATTTACAAATCAGCGGTAAAATATCAAACGATGTTAGTATTAGAGCTTCCATTCAAGACAGCAACATTCCACTTCAAGAAGGCGGTTATTCCCAAAAACTGGATGAATTTGATCAAATTTTCATTGAATTGTATGCAAAAAACTGGAAAATAAGAGCCGGAGATTTGTTTTTAGAAAACCGTCAGTCGCGTTTTTTAAATTTCAATAAAAAAGTACAAGGAATTGCCACAGATTTTAGTTTTGGAACTCCTGAAAAACGCACCTCAGTTACAGCATCAGCAGCATTAGTAAGAGGACAATATGCCAAAAGCAATTTTGTGGGTCAAGAGGGCAATCAAGGTCCGTATAAATTACGAGGGAACAATGGCGAACTTTATGTGCTAGTCATTTCAGGTTCAGAACGGGTTTATGTGAACGGCCTATTGTTGCAACGTGGCGAAAACAACCACTATACCATTGATTATAATGCAGGCGAAATTGTTTTTACTTCATTGTATCCAATTACTTCCGAAATGCGAATCAACATTGAATACCAATATGCCGAACGAAGTTACACCCGGTTGATAACCTATGGCGGCGTAACACACGAACGTGAAACATGGCAAATTGGCGGTTTTGTATATTCTGAAAACGATATAAAAAACCAACCGTTGCAACAAAATCTCTCGGAAGAACAAGTGGAAATTTTAAAAAATGCCGGAGATGACATCACTGCCATGAATGCTCCTTCTGCTTATTTAGACAGTTTTTCGGAAAATAAAATACTGTATAAAAAAACACTTGTAAATGGCGTTGAAGTTTTTGAATTTTCAAACAATCCAGAAGATGAGTTGTACAACGTCCGATTTAGTTTGGTTGGAAACAACAATGGAAATTATATTTTAATAAACAACCAAGCCGTTGGCAGAATTTATGAATATATTGAACCCATTGGAGGAATTCCACAAGGTAATTATGAGCCCATCATTCGATTGGTTGCTCCAACTAAAATTCAAATTGCTACCCTTTTGGGAAAATTTACGCCAAGCGAAAAAACAACGGTCGATTTTGAACTCGGAATCAGCAACAACGATCAAAATTTGTTTTCCAATATAAATGACGAAGACAACCAAGGAATTGCAGGAAGAATTAATGCGAGACAACGTTTATTTACCGGAAAATGGACTCTTGATGCCTTTGCCAATTATCAATTTGTGCAACAAGAATTCCAAACCATTGAGCGGTTGTTTACTATAGAATTTGACCGAGATTGGAATTTGTCTAATCCGCTTGGCAATCAAAGTTTATTGGTTTCAGGCTTGGAATTGCGAAATTCGGAAAAAGGTTTCGTGAGGTATCAATTGGAAAAATTAGATTTTTCCAAAAGTTTTTCAGGCAACAGACATATTCTTGAAGGTCTTTATAAAGAAAAAAACTGGACGCTTCAAAACCAAGGCAGTTTTATGAAAAGTGATGGTGACATTGCTAATTCTAAATTCCTCAGAAACCAAACACAAGCTCGCTATCATTTTGATAAAAACTGGGTAGGCAGTAGTTTTAACATGGAAGATGTTTCTGAAAAAATTAATGCCACTAATACTTTTTCTGCCTTAAGTCAACGGTTTACTGAATATGGTGTTTTTGCCGGAAGAGGTGACAGCACCAAAGTTTTTGTGGAAATTGGTTACTTGCAACGAGCTAACGACAGTTTGCAAAACGGAATCATTGAAAGGGTAAACAAATCACATTCTTATTACATAAAATCGAAATTGATTCAAAATGACAATAGCGATTTAAGTCTGTTTGTAAACTATCGAAACCTGAAATATACCGATACTTCCCGTCCGGATGAAACGTCAATAAATTCCAGATTGCTTTATAACGATAGGTTTTTTAATCAATTGATTCAAATCACATCGGCTTATGAAACCAGTTCGGGCACCATTGCACAACAAGAGTTTACCTATGTTGAAGTAGAACCCGGCTTAGGCGTTTATACCTGGATTGATTACAACGGCAATGGTATTCAGGAATTAGAAGAGTTTGAGGTGGCTCCATTTCCCGATCAAGCTCGATTTATTCGTGTTTTTCTTCCCAATCAAATTTTTGTGCCTACACATCAAAATAAATTTTCACAATCTGTCACGTTAAATCCGTTGCAATGGCAAAATGAGAAAGGATTTAAAAAATTCCTTTCCTATTTTTATAATCAAACCTCTTTTTTGGTGGACCGAAAAATCAGGCGAATGGAAAACAATTTTGATTTGAATCCCTTTTCAGGAAACGCAGCAGATTTGCTAGGTTTAAATGCGGCATTCAGAAACAGTTTGTTTTATAATCGAGGGAAGCAAAAACATTCGGTTACCTATACTTTTGTGAACAATCGAGCCAAAAATTTATTATCCGCAGGATCACAAGAAGTTAGAAACAACTCCCATCAAATGCAATACGCACATTTAATTGATAAATCGTGGTTGCTCTCTTTTCAATCTAAAACCATTGCATCTAAAAGTGAATCAGAAAATTTTGAAATTCGAAATTTTGAAATTGAAGGCTATCAGTTGGCTCCAAAAGTTTCTTATTTATTTTCTCAAAGTACGAGTTGCGATGTTTTTTATGAATATCAAATTAAAACCAATCAAATCAATGAATTAGAAGAATTACAACAACAACGCATTGGAGCTTCTTTTACCTATTCCGGCAAAAAACAATTTACGATGAATGGTGAATTTTCACTATACAACAATGACTTTACAGGAAATGCTACTTCGGCTGTTGCTTTTCAGATGCTCGAAGGTTTACAACCCGGAAGAAATCAAACCTGGCGGTTATTGCTTCAAAAGAATTTGACACAGTTTTTGGACATCAACATCAATTATCAAGGCAGAAAAAGTGAAACCAGTAAAAGCATCCATACCGGAAGCGTTCAATTGCGGGCCTATTTTTAAGACAACGTTAAAAATAGTGCTATCTTTTTGGAAATTACTATATTTGACTTTGAAAAATAACACCTATGAAATCAAAATCAATTGTATTACTACTTTTAGGAGCTACATTTTTTGTAACTTCTTGTAAAAAAAATGAAGAAATCGCCACTGAAGAATCTGCAACTTCAACTACTGAAGCACCAGTTATAACTACAACTCCCGCAGCAACACCGGCAACACCTGCAGGAGAAGCACCAAAGTTAAACCCACCACATGGCGAACCCTTTCACCGTTGTGACATTGCGGTTGGAGCTCCATTAGACGGTCCATCAAACCCAAATGCAGAGGCAAATATGAATACAGGAGCTAGCACTGGTGAACCAAAATCATTTTTCAAATCGGTTCAAAGTACTAATCCGACACCTGCACCAACACAGCCAAGTCCGACTGCTACAGCTACTTCGCCACAGGCCACTCAACCTGCTGCGACACCAAATACACCGAAGCCAGCATTAAATCCGGCTCATGGTCAGCCGCATCACCGTTGTGATATTGCTGTTGGAGCACCTTTAACTTAATTATTGCATTAAGACTGTTCAGAATAAAAAAAACCGCAATCGAAATGTTTGCGGTTTTTTTGTGGAGAAGATGGGGCTCGAACCCACGACCTTTTGGCTGCCAGCCAAACGCTCTAGCCAACTGAGCTACATCCCCAAAGTGGGGCAAATATAAAATAAATTTATGATACTTTTTGAATTATAAATTATAAATTCCATCTGCAAAGGATATCGAGAGAATTGTTTATTTTTACCTAAAATTTGACGTTTATGTCTGCAACCGGTTCTCTTTCTACAAAAATTAACAACGCTATTGCTGTTGTAACCTTTGGTCATCCTGCCAGTAATTCCTTTCCATCCGCATTATTGCATGAACTTACCACTGAACTCCATCAACTTAGTACGCGAACAGATGTTTCATTAATTGTGTTGCAAAGTGAAGGACAAGGAGCTTTTTGTGCGGGTGCATCGTTTGATGAACTGCTTGCTGTTTCAAATTTTGTGGAAGGCACACAGTTTTTTTCCGGATTTGCCAATGTGATTAACGCCATGCGAAAATGTTCCAAACTCATTATTGGAAGAATTCACGGAAAGGCAGTTGGAGGAGGAGTTGGATTAGCTGCAGCCTGTGATTATACGTTTGCAACCCATGATAGTGCTTTGAAATTATCAGAAATTGCCATTGGAATTGGTCCGTTTGTCATTGAGCCTGTAGTCACCAAAAAAATCGGAAAAACCGCCATAGCCGAATTAACGCTATCACCAACCGAATGGAAAACAGCAGCTTGGGGACATGAAAAAGGATTGTATTCAAAAGTATTTGAAACCACTTCAGAAATGGATGAAAGCTTGTATTCCTTTGCATCCAAACTAGCCTCTTATAATCCAGAAGCGTTATCAGAAATGAAAAAAGTGCTTTGGGAAGGAACAGATCATTGGGATGCTTTATTGATTGAACGAGCCGCTATATCAGGCAAATTGGTGCTTTCAGATTTTACAAAACACGCTTTATTACAATTTAAAAAATAATGAAAACGCTACTATTCCTTCAACAAATTGACATCGAAGAAAAATTAAAAAATGCTCCTGACGAAGGGTATCAAATCGGATTGATACTTGGTTCGTTTATCCCTTTTATCATTCTTGTTGGTCTAGCGTATTGGATGTATTATGCGGCTAAAAAAAGAGAAAAAAATTTATAGTCATTTGTTACCTTTGTAAAAAATAAATCTATGTCGAACATTAGAATTACCAAACAATTCAGTTTTGAAACCGGTCATGCTTTGTATGGTTATGACGGTAAATGTAAAAATGTTCACGGCCATAGTTATAAATTATCTGTTACCGTTATCGGGAAACCAATTACAGATGCTTCAAATGTAAAATTTGGAATGGTGATTGACTTTAGTGACTTAAAAAAAATTGTCAAAGAAGAAATTGTAGATGTTTTTGATCACGCAACAGTTTTTAACAAAAATACACCTCATATTGAACTAGCAAATGAACTCAAGGAAAGAGATCATCATGTTATTTTAGTAGATTATCAGCCTACGAGCGAAAACATGGTTATTGATTTTTCAGAAAAAATTAAAGCCCGCTTGCCCAAACACATTCAATTGCATTCATTAAAACTTCAGGAAACAGAAACTTCTTTTGCAGAATGGTATGCTTCTGATAACGAATAAATTATTGCTTAACTATTTTAAATTCTTACTTTTAAATCAAATTTTTTATACATGACGTTAAGTTTTTGGGAGTATAAAAACTGGTTTTCCAATGTTGATTTCACCATTGTAGGAAGTGGCATTGTGGGTTTGCATTGCGGATTACGACTTCGTGAACGTTTTCCATTGAGTAAAATTTTAATTTTAGAAAAAGGCATGTTACCGGAAGGAGCAAGCACAAAAAATGCAGGTTTCGCTTGTTTTGGCAGCATATCTGAAATCATTGACGATTTGAATTCGCACACCGAAGAAGAAGTGATTCAACTGATTGAAAAAAGGTGGTCCGGGCTGCAATTGCTCCGAAAAAAATTGGGCGACTCCACCCTTGACTTAAAACTTTTTGGCGGCTATGAACTCTTTTTAAAAGACGATGAAAGTGGCTATGCCAATTGTTTGCAAAAAATTCCGTTTATCAATGACATTTTAAAACCCTTGTTTAAAGCTGATGTTTTTACAAAAGAAATCGATCGATTTGGTTTTAAAGGTATTCATGAACATTTAATTTTCAATCCGTTTGAAGGTCAAATTGATACCGGAAACATGATGCAAGCTTTGGTTAAGGAAGCCATTAAAAATGATATTTTGATTCTGAACCAACAAACCGTTTTAGGGTATAGCACGCATTCAGATTGTGTTTCGGTGTCTTTAGAAAACTTTGAATTTAAAACCCAAAAGTTATTTTTTGCCACCAACGGTTTTGCAGAAAAACTAACTGATGGCGAAGTAAAACCAGCCAGAGCTCAAGTTTTAATTACAAAACCAATACCGAATCTTGACATCAAAGGCACGTTTCATTTGGATAAAGGGTATTATTATTTTAGAAATTTTGGAGACCGAATTTTATTTGGCGGTGGCAGAAATTTAGATTTTGAAGGAGAAACTACAACAGAGCTTGCTCAAACCGAACGCATTCAAAACCGATTGGAAACTTTGCTAAAAGAAGTAATTTTACCAAACCAACCTTTTGAAATAGAACATCGATGGAGTGGCATAATGGGTGTTGGTTCTCATAAAAAGCCTATCGTAAAAGAGCTTTCAAAAAATGTTTATTGCGGAGTTCGCCTTGGTGGCATGGGTGTTGCCATTGGTAGTTTAGTGGGAACAGAATTAGCAGATTTAGTTTAAAATTATGATAAAAAAAATACTTCGTTTTATTGGCAAAGCCATTTTATGGTTTTTTGGTGTTTCCATTGTATTGGTTGTACTTTTTAAGTTTGTACCGGTACCTTTTACACCTTTAATGTTTATTCGAGCTGTTGAACAGAAAGCGGCAGGCAAACCAATGGTTTTAAGTCACGATTGGGTTCCGATTGAAGAAATTTCACCCAATTTGCAACGAGCAGTTATTGCCAGTGAAGATCAAAACTTTTTAAATCACAATGGTTTTGACTTCAAGGCTTTAGAAAAAGCGATGGAAAGCAACAAAAAAGGAAAAAGATTAAAAGGAGGCAGTACTATTTCACAACAAACCGCCAAAAATGTTTTTTTATGGCCGGGAAGAAGTTATATCCGCAAAGGGTTTGAAGCTTATTTTACAATCTTAATTGAATTCATTTGGGGAAAAGAACGCATCATGGAAGTGTACCTCAACAGCATTGAAATGGGCGATGGTGTTTATGGAGCACAAGAAGCTTCACGAGTTTGGTATCGTAAGGATGCTAAAAACCTGACCGCTCATGAAGCTGCGGGAATTGCCGCCATTCTTCCAAATCCGAGAAAATTCAGGGCAACAAATTCTTCTTCCTATATCAACAGACGAAAAAGTCATATTGTTAGGCAAATGGGATATTTGGGGAAAATTGAATATTAGTTTTTATTATCTTAATTGGCTAAAGGTGCTGAGGTGCTGAGTTATTGAGATTTTTAGATTTTTAGATTTTTAGATTTTACTGAATTATCAGTTTTTCTGTTTGTTTGACACCGTCCTTGGTGATAAATTGAACAAAATAAACGCCTTTGTTCAAATCAGAAACAAGAATTGTAGCTGTTCCTTGCAATCCTATGGTTTGCATCGTTTTTAGTAATTTACCTTGGATATCATAAAGCGTTATGGTTGCTTCGTTGTTTGTATCATAAGAAATTTGCACTTGATTAGAAGCAGGATTAGGATACATTTGCCAATTAGCATTTGTAAATTCCTCCACACCTAATGTGGCACACAGTAAAGTGTTTTGTAAAGGAACGTTACTACCGGTATTAACGGAACTCCCATTGCCAAACTGACCATAATTATTGCTGCCCCAAACCCAAATGGTGCCATCGGTTTTCACCGCTAATGTAGTACTGGCTCCGTTTGCATAAATTTTATCCCAATTGGTCTCTGTGCCAATTTGAGTAGGAATAGTCCTATCAATAAAAGTGCCATCACCTAACTGTCCCACATGGTTTCTACCCCAAGCCCATAGAGTACCATCGGTTTTTATGCCATAACTTTGATTTTGACCTGCTGCAAAATCTTTCCAGGTGTCTGTTGTGAGCTGAAAAGGAGTTGTTGAACCTTCGGTTCCATTTCCAATTCCTCCTTGACTACCTCCCCATGCCCAAAGTGTACCATCTATTTTTTGGGCCAGAATAAACCCGTTACCCGCATGAACCTTTTCCCAATTGTTAGAATGGGTTTGCGTAAGTGTTGGGGAATATTGCCCAACGGAACCAAATAAAATATTAAACCCAAAACCACAACCCCACATCGTACCATCACTTTTTATAGCCATAGATCCGGCACTAGTGACCGCAATATCGACCCAATCAGAAGCAGTACCTATCTGAATAGGGTTATATTCAGAAGGAGTTGCAGTACCTTGCCCTAATTGATTTACATCATTTTGACCCCAACCCCATAAAGTGCCATCGGTTCTTAAGCCAATGGTATGCGTAGAACTTCCTGCAATTTTTTTCCAATTTGAAACTGTACCAATTTGTATAAAGGTATATTGTGCTGTGTTGTTACCGTTGCCTAAACTCCCAAAATTATTAGCTCCTGTTGCCCACAAAGTGCCATTATTTTTTATTGCATAAGAATTTCCTCCACTCGCCCAAACTGAATACCAATCAGTTTGATTATTTATCATTAATGGACTTAATTGATGATTGTTATTCTGTGTAGTAAGTTGACCATTGTTAGCCCTTCCAAATCCCCAAATGGTTTTGTCTGATTTAAGACTAATAACAAATGCATTACCCGCAGCAAATTGTTCATAACACTGAGCTTGCAAATTAATTGTTACTGTAAAAATTAAGAGTAGTTGTAGTGTTTTTTTCATAGTAAGTGCTATTAAAAATATCTCATAAGTTGGTTAAGTTAAAATTTAGGTTTCGGGAATTTGTTTCTAGTGGGTTAGGTTTTTTTTCAACATTACTAATATAATTAAAAAAAATGTGATAAAATTCTTGTGTCATTTATAAATATGTTATGAAAATAATAATGAATAGCTGTTCCCTTTTTTTAAATAAAAAAGCCCTTCAAAAAATTGAAGAGCTTTTAAATTGAAACGCTGTCAGAGTTTGGAACTCTGACAGCGTTGTAGATTATTTTAGTTTTTTAACTCCCATATTAAAAAGGGTAAATGCAAAAATATCGGCTTGTTCTTCAATGGTTTTAGAAATTGGTTTTCCGGCTCCGTGACCGGCGTTTACATCAATTCTAATCAAAACCGGATTGGTTCCTTCGTGTTTTTCTTGAAGTTCTGCAACAAATTTAAAACTGTGAGCCGGCACTACTCTATCATCATGGTCTCCCGTTGTTACTAATGTTGCCGGATAACTGGTTCCTTTTTTCACATTATGAACCGGAGAATAGCCTTTTAAATAATCAAACATTTCTTTGCTGTCATTGGCTGTTCCGTAATCATAAGCCCAACCCGCTCCTGCTGTAAACGTATGGTAACGCAACATGTCTAAAACGCCAACAGCCGGCAAAGCTACTTTCATTAATTCAGGTCTTTGTGTCATTACAGCTCCAACCAACAATCCGCCGTTAGAACCACCACGAATGGCTAAGAAATCAGATGATGTATATTTTTCACTTATCAAATATTCTGCTGCAGCGATGAAGTCATCAAACACGTTTTGCTTTTTTAATTGTGTTCCGGCATCGTGCCATTTTTTTCCATATTCACCACCACCTCTCAAGTTTGGAACAGCATAAACACCACCATTTTCAAGCCAAATAATACTAGCCGTGCTGAAAGACGGTGTCAAACTCACATTAAAACCTCCATAACCGTATAACATGGTTGGATTTTTTCCGTCTAATTTTATACCTTTTTTGTGTGTAATAATCATCGGAACTTTTGTGCCGTCTTTTGACGTATAAAACACTTGTTTGCTTTCGTAGTCTTCTGGTTTGAATTCTACTTTAGGTTTTTGGTATTCTTTAGAGTCACCCGTTTTAGGGTTTAAGGCATAAATCGTATTAGGCGTTACATAATTAGTAAACGAAAAATACAAGTCCGTATCTTTTTTCTTTCCGCCAAAACCTCCTGCAGAACCCACTCCGGGCAATTGAATATTTCTGATTAATTTTCCTGTATAATCATATTGATTTACCACAGAAACAGCATCTTTCATATAATTGGCGAAAATAAAACCGGCTCCTGTTGATGGACTCAATACGTTTTCTGTTTCAGGGATAAAATCTACCCAATTTTCAGGAGTAGGTTTGCTGAAATCTGCGGTTACCAGTTTTTTATTAGGAGCATTCAAATTGGTTACTATAAACAATTTAGAACCTTCATTATCCAAAACATAATTATCACTGTCAAAATTATTTACAACCGTAATTATTTTGCTGTTTGGTGTTTTTAAATCTTTGATGTATAATTCGTTTCCTGAAGTAGAATTGGCCGCTGTAATCACTAAATAATTACCATCTTCGGTCACTCCTGCACCAACATAACGTCTTTTTTCATTCAATCCGAATACCACTTTATCCTCACTTTGAGGTGTTCCTAGTTTGTGATAATACAATTTGTGTTGATCTGTTTTGGCAGAAAGCTCACTCCCTTTTGGCTTATCATAACTGGAATAATAAAACCCTTCATTTCCATACCATCCAATACCGCTGAATTTTACATCCAAGATGGGTTCCTCTAATTTTTCTTTTGTAAAAGCATCCATGATGTGGATTTTATTCCAATCACTTCCTGCATCAGAAGTGGAATAAGCAACAATGAAACCATCTTTAGAGAATTCCAATCCGGATAAAGAAGTAGTCCCATCCTCTGAAAAAGTATTTGGATCTAAAAAAACTTCTTCTTTCCCGTCCACATCTTTTCTATATAAAACCGATTGGTTTTGAAGACCATTATTTTTGAAAAAATAAGTATAATCACCTTCTTTAAATGGAGCAGAAATTCTTTCATAATTCCATACTTTTTCCAAACGCTCTTTGATTTGTTTTCTAAAAGGAATTTGGTCCAAATAACCAAAGGTTACTTCATTTTGAGCTTTTACCCATGCGGCAGTTTCTTCAGACATGTCATCTTCTAACCATCGATAGGGATCGTTTACTTTAGCGTCAAAATAAACATCTACAGTGTCAACTTTTTTAGTTTCAGGATAATTCAAGTTAATGGTGTTTTCGGTGCTTTCGTTTTTGCAGGACAAAATTGTCACGCAAGAAACCAGCAGAAGGATAGCTTTTTTCATGGATATAAATTTATATTTCCAAAAGTAATAAAGAATTATGTTAGCATTTAGTTAAAAAGAGGGGTGTATTGTTTCCAGTGTTTGTAAATCAAAATAGAATTTAGTAAAACAATCATTAAAGCAACACTCAAACCCGGTAAATCAAGAAACAAATGAAAAAGCAAAATGTTTAAAGAAATTGGTACTAAAGCAATTAACGCAAAAGCCACCCATTTTTTAAGAAGCAACAAAGCTCCAATGATAATTTCAAGCACCCCAACAATTGGCAAAACATAACCTGTTTCACCCAAAGATGTCATGAAATTACCGGCATTTTCAGGTAATTCAGGAAGAGGAATAAAGTTTAAAAATTTGTTTAATCCAAAAACAACAAGGATTAAACCTAAAAGAATTCTAACGATGAGCGTGAATTTAGAGTTCATAGATTTATTTTTTGGTTAGTTAAAGTTTTATGCTTACCAAAATAATAAATATTTCCATACTAAATTACGATTTAAACAAAATTATCTGAGCCGTTTTATTAACAACTCAGATAATTAACATTGTTTCTAACTATAATTTAATTTAAAACAACTGGAAATGTTACCAAAACATCTGTTGATCCACCAGCGTTTGTGATGTCTCCTGAAGAAACTCCTGATGCATTTTTATTTAATAAATGTCTGAGTGTAATGGTTAGATTTCCATTTCCTGCAGTTGCACCTGTTGTAAAATTAAATAACAATCCGAGTGGTTTACCTTGTGTGTCAAAATCTAGGTAAGTGAAACTTCCTAAACTGTTTGTAATTTGGTAAAACACTTGGTGTTCCAAATCTTTTTCTTCAATTTCCTCTGTAATATCTTCTGCAGGCGATTCTAATTCGTTTAAAAATTGAATTGAACCGGAATAGGTTGTGTTTACAGCAAATTCTCCGGATACTGTCACTACAGGAGCGTTTGGCCCATCACCATCTAAATCTCTTGACGTTAATGTGATGGTTTGACCACCTCCGGTTAATGTTGCAATTACGGTTGTTATCACTTCTTCTTCAACCACAGCCGCATCATCATTGCTGCAAGAAATAGTTAGTAAAACTGTTGAAAAGGCCAAAGCCATCATTTTTAAATTTTTCATTTTTTTAATTTTTAATAGTTAAATTTTAATTGAATTTGAATGTTCCTACCCATTTCATCGGCAAAAAAACGTTGCCTGTTAAGGTAGTCACGATAAGTTGTGTTAAACATATTTTGAACTGAAAATGCGATACTTGAATCGGATTTTTGAAATGTTTTAAATTTCATTTCCGAATAAAAATGGAACAATTGATAGCCTTTTGGCGACGAACTCACATCAACTATAACCGGAACCAGTTCATCGTTTTCCACAATATTGGTGGTAAAATTAAAATCAGGAAAACGACTTTGTCTGAAAACGGATTCGGATTGAATTTCTAAAATCAAATGATTCCATTCCGGTTTTTTAAATTGAATTGAGGTTGAAACCGTAAGTGGCGGCACGTCAATCAAAGGTTGGTTGGCATCAATATCCTGACCGTTTACATAAGCTGCAGAAAACCGATGCAACCAATTTTTGTTGATGTTCCATTGTGTGCTAACGTCAAGTCCGAACAATCGAGCGTCAGTTTGTTGAAATTCCCAAACCGGAAAAGCACCTCGAATCGTGGTTTCAAAACCAATTGGCTTTAAGAACATGTAATTGGTAATTTGATGTACATACGGATTAATCTCCATTGAAAAATCAGTCCATTTTTTCACCAACGAAGAAGAAAACTTTAAAGACGTTTCCTTTTGTAAACGCAAATCGCCTAATTCCACCTGACCGGATGAATGATGCAAACCATCGCTAAAAAATTCTGACGGATTTGGGTTTCTGTTTGACAAACTGAGGTTGTTGAACCATTTCCAATTGACACCAAAGTCATATCGCAAACCTAAACTCCCCGACACATTATGGAAAGTAAAATTTGGTTTTGTTAACCACTGATTACCACTTTCGCCAACAATTATATGGGCAAAATCGGCATCATAATCTCTTTCGTCCCATCTGGATTTTAGATAATATTTGGTTGCTTCGATGGTTGAAAAATCATAACGAAGTCCTGATTCCAGTGTTAGTTTCTCGTTGATTTCATAAGAACCAATTCCATAAATTCCCGCATCAAAACGCACATAAGTGGGAATCAAAGGTCGTACTCCGGTTTTTGGATCTGCAAAATTATTTTGAAACAAGCCGTTGACTCCGGCTTTTAATTCCAACTTTTCCCATTCCTTTTTGTAATCCGATTGAACGGTGTGTGTTGCCAATTCCAAATCTAAAGCTGCTCTGTTGGCATTGTCACCTCTTCTCAAGTCAAATTCCTTTCGATGATTGAACTGCAACGCGTAAAATGTTGACAAACTACTGCTTTCATCAATTCTTTGATTGTATTTCAATTTGAGCAGGTGATGTTGCACAGCTTGTTTCGGACTATTTATCGCATACGTAAAATCATCAATTACATAAGGTTGTTGATTTTGAATGGCGTTATATAAATCCGTCACATTGCCAATATGAGCAGCACTCAAAATCCCGATTTGAGCATTGTAAAAACTGTAAAAAGCGGAAAGTTCATAGTCCTTTTTTGAATAGGAAACCGAGCTTGAAAAATTAAGTTCCCGATTTCCTGTGTTTGACAAAACATAATCCGGAGCTTCTCTATCACCAAAATATTTGTAGGTGGTCAGGGCATTCCATCGCCAACCTTCTGGATTTCCTTTGTATAGACTTGAACTGATTGCTCCTCCTCTTCCGTTGGAAACGCCACTAATAATGGTTTTGCCAAATAAAGTGTCTTTTGCAATCGCTATCGGTTCAACTACCACCAAACCGCCAACGGCATCGCCACCAAATTGCAATCCAGAAGCACCTTTGATGACCGTTATTTTTCCGGCCGCATTGATGTCAAAATTTGGAGCATGTTCGGTTCCCCATTGTTGGTCTTCCAATCGAACTTGATTGGAAATGACCGGAACACGACTGCTGTGCAATCCGTTTATGATTGGTTTTACGATAGTACTACCTGTTTTTAATAACGACACGCCTGAAACTTCTTTTAAAGCATCGGCTAATGATTGTGTACTACCTCGTTCAATCGATTCTTTTCTAATTTGCTGTTCCAACATCGTTTTTGATGTTTTATCCGTTTCCTGTTTTACAGTCACTTCATCTAAAGTTGTGGCCAAAGGTTTTAAAACAACATTCAGATATATATCCGATGAAACATCCAACAAAGTGTCTTTTGTGGCATAGCCCAAATAGGAAATAAAAATCCGAAGCTCGCCTTTTGGCAAACCCTTCAATTCAAATTCACCAATAGGATCACTGGTAACACTGATGTACTTTGTATGTATGTGACTTCCGGTTAACGGTCGATTGTTTTCATTTGTAATTTTTCCACTGATTGTGTATTGTGAAAAACCTGAAAAACCAAACAGTAACAAGAAGAAAAGGATAATGAGATATCGCATTTTCTAGTTTAAAATATAAAACACATGTAGTCATTACTATTGACATAGCTAATGACTGTTTTTTGTTTCTAAGATTTTAAACGGTTTGAGGTGGGCCGCGATGCGAAAAAAGAGAACCCGAAAAAGAAGAAATTGGTGCCTGTTCCTGAACCAAATACGGAACAGGTTTAATCGGGAAATCAAATCGATAGGTTAAAACATCCGGTTTTACATAAAACCAGAAATGAAAATCACAAACCGAACAATCGTCTTCTGAATGTTGATGCGAAAAACCATCGTGCGAATGATGACAGACTTCGGTTTCATCAACATAATCAGCTACCAAATGCCTGTAGGTATGTAATGACTGAAACAGTATTGTGAACAATACTGCCGACATTAAATACAGGTTTAGTATGGCGACTTTCTTTTTCATTGGGTGCAAAGGTAGGGAAAAGGTAGTAAAATAGGGAATTTTTTAAGAAGAGTTTACGAAGGGGAATCAAATTTTGAATTTTGATTCATCACAAATTATGGAAAAATGTCACTATTTCAAAAAAAACTATAAATAAATAAAAAAATAATAAATATATAAAATCATTGGTAGAATTAACAAAATATCTAACCATTTGCTTTTTAAATTTTTAATAGATTTAATTAAAATTATCATCGAAATAATCAATCCAACTATTGTAAGAGGAAAAATAAAAACCCAACTTATAATTCTATTAATATCTCCATATTTTGGCACTAACTCCAAAATATTTATTAAAAAGTATTTTAATATACATATTGTAAAAATAATTAATGAAACAATTGGTCTTACTATCTTTCCCATCTTAGCTATTATATTTATATCTCCAATACTTAGCAAATTCTTCCAAATTCGCGAAACATAAATTTGAATAAAAATAACAAAAATTCCACAACATCTTAATAATATCAAGAATTCTTTGAAAGCAACAAACAAAAAAAGCCCCTAAAAAAGGAGCTTCTAACTATGATAATATAATTTTAAACCAAATTATTCTCAACCAAATACTCCGCAATTTGCACCGTATTGGTTGCTGCACCTTTTCGTAAATTATCCGCCACAATCCACATGTTTAAAGTGTTTGGTTGGCTTTCATCACGGCGAATTCTACCCACAAAAACATCATCTTTTCCTTCAGCATAAATCGGCATTGGATAGGTTTTGGTGTCTAAATTATCTTGAACGGTAACTCCGGCTGTGTTGTGCAAAAGTGAACGAACTTCATTCACATCAAAATCATTCGAAAATTCAACATTTACTGCTTCACTGTGACCACCAACTACCGGAATTCGGATGGCGGTTGCTGTCACGGCAATGCTTCTGTCGCCCATAATTTTTTGGGTTTCACGAACCAATTTCATTTCTTCTTTGGTGTAGCCGTTTTCTTCAAACACATCACATTGCGGGATGGCATTTCTGTGAATTGGATAGGGATACGCCATTTCTCCTTTTACATTATTGTATTCATTTTCCAATTGTTGCACCGCTTTTACACCCGTTCCTGTAATGGATTGATACGTAGAAACAATCACTCGTTTTACGTTATATTTTTTGTGTAATGGATTTAAAACCATCACCATTTGAATCGTAGAACAGTTCGGATTAGCAATGATTTTATCGTCTTTGGTTAATTCTGAAGCATTGATTTCAGGAACCACTAATTTTTTGGTTGGATCCATTCTCCAAGCAGAAGAATTGTCGATTACCGTTGTTCCGGCTTCTGCAAATTTGGGAGCCCAAGCTAAGGAAGTTTCTCCACCTGCTGAAAACAAGGCAATATCCGGACGCATTTCAACAGCGGTTTGCAAACCAACTACCTTATATTTTTTACCCTTAAATTCAATTTCTTTTCCTACTGATTTCTCAGAGGCAACAGGAATTAATTCTGAAATGGGAAAATTTCTTTCCGCTAAAACTTGAAGCATGACTTCACCTACCATTCCGGTAGCACCTACAACTGCAACTCTCATATTTAAATTTATAAAGGTTTAATTTGACGCAAAAGTATAGAAATAAATTATGAAAAAAACAACTTTAACAAAATATAACATTTTGTTTAATTTATAACAATATATAAAAATACCCCTTGTTTTCAGCAAGGGGTTTGGTTAGAATATATAATGTAGCGGAACGTCTATTTTTTCAATAAATCTCTGATTTCGGCTAATAATTCTTCTTGTGTTGGTCCGGCAGGAGCAGCAGGAGCTTCTTCTTTTGGTTTTCTCATTTTGTTATAGGACTTGATAATCAAAAACATGATGAAGCCAACAATAACAAGATTCACTAAAGTGTTTACCCAAGCTCCCCAACGAATGGCAACTTCTGCAACTTCGGCTGCACCTTCAGATGCGGCAACAGCTTCAGTTAAAATAATTTTCTTGTCAGCAAAATCAACGCCACCGGTAAAATATCCCACGAAAGGCATCACAATGTCATTCACAAATCCGTTTACAACCCCGCCAACGGCACCGGCCATAATTACAGCAACAGCAAATTCAATTACGTTGCCGGTCATGATAAAATTCTTAAACTCTTTTAACATAATTACTATTTTTAATAAGGTTAGAGAAACGAAGTTAGTTAAAATTTTAACATCTCCAACAAAAAACTATTCCCGATAAAATATTCTTTTTACCCTTTGCGAAATTCCGGTAAGGATTTCATAAGGAATGGTATTTAGTTTTTCGGCCATGAAATTTACAGAAGGGTTTTCGCCTAAAATGATTACTTGATTTCCTTCTACACAAGGAATTGAGGTTACATCAACCATTAACATGTCCATGCAAACGCTTCCCACAATTGTTGCTTTTTGATTGTTTATGGTTACATAGCCAATGCCGTTGCCCCAACTTCTTCTTATTCCGTCAGCATAGCCTATTGGGATGGTGGCAATTTTTGTTTCGTGTGTTGCCATAAATCTTCGTCCATAACCCACACTTTCCCCTTTTTGAATGGTTCTGATTTGAGAAATTATAGATTTTAATGTACCAACAGTTTCTAAATATTTCTGCTCTGAAGTGTCGTTAGAAATGCCATATAAACCAATTCCAAGTCGCACCATATCCATTTGAGCTTGAGGAAAATTAGAAATTCCAGAGGTATTCAATAAATGACAAATTGGTTTATAATCTAATTCTTCAATTAATCTGTTTGATAGTTTTTCAAATCTTTCAATTTGCAAAAGCCCAAACTCATTATGTTGAAGATCATCACTTGTTGCCATATGAGACAAAATACTTTTGACTTTTACGGTTTTTGTGGATTTTAAGATTGTGATTAACTCTTCTAAATGTTCTTCTTCAAACCCCAAACGATGCATTCCTGTATCAAACTTTATGTGAATAGGAAAGTCTTTTAAGAATTTTTGTTTCGCAATTTTTAAAAAAGAATTGAGTCCGCGTAAGCTATAAATTTCCGGTTCCAATTGGTGCTGAATAATTGCATCAAAACTGGTTGTTTCCGGATTTAAAACCATAATTGGCAACTGAATGCCATTACTTTTCAGAGCAATTCCTTCATCAGCAAAAGCAACACCAAGGTAATCTACTTTATGATATTCCAGCAGTTTTGCAATTTCAAACCCGCCATTTCCATATCCGAAGGCTTTTACCATCACCATAATTTTGGTTTCCGGTTTGAGTTTGGCTTTATAAAAATTTAAATTATGCGTTATGGCATTCAAATTAATTTCAAGAACCGTTTCATGTGTTTTCTCTTCTAATAAAGATACTATTTCTTCAAAATGAAAATTTCGGGCTCCTTTGATAAGAATGGTTTCATTTCCAAAGTTTAACGAATCAAAAGCTTCTAAAAATGATGTTTGTGTTTGAAAAGTTATACCGTTTAAAAATTTTGATTTGTATTTAGAAATGATGTTTCCAATGCCAATCACACGACTGATTTTATTTGACAAAACCATTTGAGATACCCGAGAATACAATTCTTCTTCGTCCAAACCGCTTTGAAAAATATCTGACAATATCAACGTTTTTTTGGTATGTTGCTTTTGATTTTCTAAAAAATCAAGTGCTATTTTTAACGATTGAAAATCAGAACTGTAACTGTCATCAATAAGCGTGGTATTGTTTATCCCTTTTTTTACTTTCAATCGCATTTCAATGGGATATAACATGGCCAATCTGTTTTGAATGGTATCCAAATCATATTTGAAATAAAACAACACCATCATACAATGAATGACGTTTTCAACGGAGGCTTCGTCTGAAAATGGAATTTTAAATTTGAAACAAACATCCTGATAGGTTACATTCAGTGTCGTTTGGTTGTTTGTTGTTTTGTGATGCACCAAAACATCAGCTGATTTATCATTTTCGCTCCATGAAAATGTATTTATTTCCGGATTCAAAAACGCATCAATAGATTTGTTTTTATTGTAAATTAAAACGTCAACATTTGTGAATAGTTTTAATTTTTCTTTGATTTTTTGACCCAAATTTTCAAAACCTTCGTCATGAGCAGAACCAATGTTGGTTAAAATTCCGATTGTAGGTTGAATAATCGGTTCCAGGTGTTGCATTTCATTCACCGTTGAAATACCCGCTTCAAACAATCCCAAATTATGGTGTTTGTTAATTCCAATCACGGAAAGCGGCACACCAACTTGTGAATTGAAGCTTTTTGGACTTCTAATGATATTGTAATCAGGACTCAGTAAAAAATTAAGCCATTCTTTAACGATGGTCTTTCCGTTACTTCCGGTAATTCCTATAACTGGAAAATCAAATTGTTTTCTATAATATGCAGCAAATTGTTGTAATGCAACAATAGTATCTTTAACAACCAAAAAATTTACGGAAATCGGTTTTCCCTCAGGAACTTCAGAAACCACAAAATTTTTAACGCCTTGACCAATTAATTCATCAATATAATGATGACCGTTATTATTTGGGCCAATCAGACAGAAAAACAAGGTGTTTTCATTGTTTTGAAAGGACCTGCTGTCTGTTGAAATATTTTTAATGAGGTTATCAGGACTATTGCCCAAAAGTTGAGCATTAAGATGTTCTATTATATGACTTAAAACGATACTCACCTTTAGGGTTTGTTTTGATTGTCTGTTTCTGATTTTTTATGTTCCGTTTGTTCACGCAAGGCATTATAATAAGCCGCTCTGCTTAACGGTTCGTATTCTTCGGTTTCTCCTAACATAACCAATTTATCATCATTTGATTTTCTGAAACTGTAATTGGCTAAATTTCCGGTTCGGGTGCAAACCGCGTGAACTTTAGTAACATATTCTGCAGTAGCCATCAAAGCCGGCATTGGTCCAAATGGGTTCCCTTTAAAATCCATGTCTAATCCGGCCACAATTACTCTAATTCCGGAATTGGCCAAATCGTTACAAATAGCCACAATTTCATCATCAAAAAATTGTGCTTCATCAATGCCAACCACATCACAGCCTTGAGCTAAAATTCTAATATTGGCAGCGGCAGGAACCGGTGTAGATCGAATTTCATTCGCGTCATGCGAAACTACCATTTCGTCATGATAACGTGTGTCAATTGCGGGTTTAAAGATTTCAACTTTTTGTTTTGCAAATTGAGCACGACGCAATCTTCGGATAAGTTCTTCGGTTTTGCCGGAAAACATTGAACCACAAATCACTTCTATCCAACCAAACTGCTCTTTGTGATTAACCGTATTTTCGAGAAACATAAGTAAATAAAATTAATAGTTGGTGTAAAAATTCTTACCTTATTAATCACCGATTGCTTATGTGTATAACTTTGTGAACTTTATTCAAAAAATTATTCCATGACATGTGATATAATTGTAATTTTAAGCCGTGAACAATAGCCAATTAACCTTTGAAAGGTTACAACTTATGTTCAGAAACAAATGTATTAAAAATCCATTGCTCTATTTACTACAATACTAAAAGTTATGAAGAAAAAGTTAGAAGCCGAATTATTAAGTATTGCACATCGTGTTTTGAAACTTAAAGGAAAAGAAGATGTAATTCAACTACAGCAAGAAGCTCACAAGCTTTATGAAAAATTATCCATACTGCGATTTTATGAAGAAAACATCAACGTATTGCAGGAAGAACTTCCTCTTGAAAAACTTGAAGAAAAGTTAGCTTCTTTTTCATTTACGGAAACTGAAAAAACAGTGACAACCGAAGTTCCTTCAGCTGAAGAAGAAGTGATTGAAAACAAAGCCGAAGCACCTGAAGCTACTACTTCTGAAGAGGAATTATTGGCCGTTATTGAAGCGGTTAAAGAAGATAAATTGGCAACTGAGACTTCTGAAGAAGAAACAGAAACTGAGGCAGAAGTTGAGAATATTAAAGAAGAAATTGAAGAAGAGGAAGAAGTTATAAAAAGTGATTCTCTTTTTAGTCCAAGTTTTGAATTAAGTATGGATGAGGAGGAAGAGGAAGAAATTAAATCTGAAATCACCAAACCTGAAATCAAGCAAACTTCTTTGGAGGATTTTTTAAATGAAAATTACACAGAACCTGAATTTGTAAAAAGAGACACCATTACTGAAGAAGTTTCAAAAAGTTCAGAAATTGTTTTTGAAAAAGTAGAAAATGATTCTGTTACAGAAACCAAAATTGAAATTACGCAAACCGAAATTTTTGCAAAAAAAACAGAAACTAAATCATCGTCTTTAAATGACACTTTGCTAAAAGGAATCAACATTGGATTGAACGACAGAATTGCATTTGTCAAACATTTGTTTGGAGGAAGTAATGAAGATTTTAATCGTGTTATTTCGCAACTAAATACTTTTGACACCTTTGAAGAAGCTCAAAATTTTGTTGATGATATGGTAAAACCCGATTATAATAATTGGGAAGGCAAAGAAGATTACGGCGTTCGATTTATGAATTTGGTTGAGAAAAAATTTGCATAAATGGGGAAACTCTTTATAGTTCCTACACCAATTGGAAACCTGGAAGACATGACTTTTAGAGCCATTAAAGTGCTCAAAGAAGTAGATTGCATCTTAGCCGAAGACACTCGAAACAGTGGAAAATTATTGAAACATTTCGAGATTGGAACGCACATGCAAAGTCACCACATGCATAACGAACACAAAACGGTGGAAGGTTTAATCAAACGTTTGCAAGCCGGAGAGACCATAGCCTTGATTTCAGATGCAGGGACACCGGCCATTTCTGATCCAGGGTTTTTATTAACCCGAGCTTGTGTCGAAAACAACATTGAAGTAGAATGTTTACCCGGAGCTACCGCGTTTGTTCCTGCTTTAGTAAACAGCGGATTGCCGAATGATAAATTTGTATTTGAAGGTTTTTTACCCGATAAAAAAGGAAGACAAACTCGTTTTCTTGCTTTGGCCGAAGAAGTCAGAACGATGATTTTTTATGTTTCGCCACACAAATTAAACAAAACCTTAGCCGAATTTGTGCAATATTTTGGAGCTGAAAGAACAGTTTCTGTTTCCAGAGAATTATCAAAATTGCACGAAGAAACCGTTCGCGGAACTGCATCCGAAGTTTTAAAACATTTTGAAGCTAAACCTGCCAAAGGGGAAATTGTGGTGGTGGTTGGCGGAAAATCTTCAAAATAAAATGTTTCAAAAATGTTTCATTATGGCTTATTTTTGATATTAATGAAACAATAAAGTTACATTAACAAACTAAATAAACTTTTTATTTCTTTTTGTTGTGTTGATGGAATAAATGCTTTTTCGGCAAATTCATCCCATTTTAAAATCGCTTCTCGACATTCTTCAATAATTTGTAGAGGTTTTTTGATGTTGACGTTTTTCGCTAAAGACAAAACATCATTCAACACAATATTTTCCTTCTTTCCATTAACAGTCATTTGATGAGCTTTCAACCAAAAATTAGAAGGATTGAAAGCAAATGTCACATCATAAGCCGGAGAAAGTGACCATTTTCCATCTGAATTCATCAAAAAAGAAATGTTTTTAGTATGATCATCTTGGTTTCTGGCCATGACATTAAAAATCATTCTTCTATATAATTCTTCCATATCAGGATAAGGCAATAGCATTTGTCGCATCACCATAAAAGCTTGTTCATACGAATACGAGCCGGGCATGTTATAATCAAAATGAGCCAAACCACACAAGGTTTGCATGTGAATTTTTTTATTGTTTTGACGATCAAAACGCTTCGTCATAAAATGAGCTCGTTGATTTTCAGTTTTCAATTCGCTTTCCATCATGTTGATACCCGCAGATGTTGCCATCAAATAATAAGCATATTCAATATTCCCATAACCTTTTGGATCACCCAATTGATGATTGGTCACGCCATCAAATTTAATTAACCAATACTCAAAACCTTCCAAACCATCAATTTGTCCCGAACGAATTTCACCAGTTTTCTGATTATAAGCAACAATGGCTTTGGCACGTGCTCCACCGGCAGAACTTCCTACTTGTAAAATATCTGAAAAACCTTGTTCGGATTGCAGATTGGTTTTAAACGAAGCTCTTTCAGCCAAAACCTCTTTTGCAAATTCAACTAAAGCTTCAATTTCTAAACTGTTGGAAGGAATCACTTGCTGACCCGATTCCGGTTCAAATTCCAAAGCTCCCATACCTCGTTTGCCAATATAACAAAGGCGATCAACCGGATTAAAACTTTGAGAAGTTCTACCTTGTTGAGCCAACCAAGCATCAATAACCTGATTTCCAAATTTGTCCGGCAAACTATCTGCTAACAAACCCGGCAAGCCTTTGTATGTTT
>JAUXNR010000300.1 GCA_030682755.1 Flavobacterium sp. | reverse complement strand
TTTAAACTGATCGCTTTTGCCTACATTGTCATAAATAAAAGCAAGATAAAACTTATTTATAAAGTAAACCGAATCGCGTTCTTGTGATTTGATAAAAGAACTGGCCTTGTCCAAATATGCTACAACCTCATCATCTGATTTTGTAAAATCATTGGCCTTACCAATATAAAGTTGGATGCTGTCTTGAAGAGCATCACTGTTGTGCGGTTTATTTGAAAATTCTTTACAGGAATAAACAAATAACAGAAGAATGGAAATAAAAAAAAATCTTTTCAATATTTCTGATGTTTGAATCAAAAATATTAAAAAGATTTGTTATTTGTATAATAAATTTTTCTTATTTGAAAAATCTATTTGTGTAGCCTTGTAATTATTGAATAACTAGTACTCTTTTCCCTCCACCTGCTGCTGCATCACCATTTTCAGTTAAAACTGGTTGGTCATTGTTAGCAGTAGTGTTTACAGTTAAATCAGTTGAAGAAACTGAAGCAAACATGAAAAGTCCGAATAATGCAAATAATGTTTTCATAATATTTTCTTTTTTGTAAGTTGTTGTAATGTTTTTTTGGTGCAATACTATAATAGATGTAAAATCGATTTCAAAGTTAGCATCAACAAACGTGGTTGACGATTTGATGATGTAAAAGTAGATGAGATGTTTCCTACTGCCAACAAAATCAGGTGCTGAATGGTAGAATGCATTCAAAGAATGGTGAAATGATTAAAAATACGGGTGAATTGTCAGGTTGTTTAATTTTCCCTGAATTCTGAGCCTGCCAAGTCAGATAAAATGAGGTCTAAATTATCCTTGAATCCCTTTGAATACGGGATTTGATGCTTGGTGTTCTTGATATAGCAAATGCTGTTTCCGGTATGAATTCTGGAGATATAATCCTTATTTACGATATAACTGTTGTGAATTCTATAAAAATTACCGGGTAAGTTTTCTTCAAAATACTTCAGCGTTTTAAACGCCGTTAATTGTTCTCCGTTTTTAAGCGTGATATCGGTTGAATTATTATCCGCTTGTAAAAAAGCAATATCATCCAATTCTAAAAAGCGATAATCGCCATAGGATTTGATACAAATTAAATTTCGCTTGCTTTTTTCAGTTCCTTCCGGTGAAAAAGCGGATTGACTGAAATTTTGAAGTTGATCTAAAATGGGCGACCAATCCATTTCATTAGCAACCGAAGGCTGGTCTTTTAAAGAAGTAGTAACTTTAGAAATGATTTCATCCAAATCAACCTTTGGAGCTGTTTCAGATTGCTTTACAAATTGTTTTACCAGTTGCTTTAATGCTGCTAACTCATTTTGAACAGATTCAGAAAGTGTTTCCGTTGGAAGAATCTCTTCAGTTTCAGAAATTAAATCAACCGCTTCAACACTTTTATTGGTTGCTGAATCGGATGAAACAAGTTTGGCTAATTCAAAACTTTCTGAGCTTTTCTCAAATCGTAAAAAAGTCTTCTTAAGTTCAAGTGGAACAATTGGTTTAAGTAAATAATCCAAAACGTCATATTTCATAGCTTCATAGGCCATGCTTTGATCGTTGGAAACAATAATAATTTTAGGTAGCTTTTTTAAATACCGATGCAGTTCACTAATCAGTTGCAGTGATAATTTTGATTCTTTATGTTGCGGATTAATTTCTAAAAATAAAAAATCGGGTGTTTTGTCAAGAATTAAGTCCAATCCAACATCATAAGACATCGCAGTCCCCAAAAGTTCAAAATTTGAAAACGAATCCATTACGGATTGAATTTTCAAAATACTTTTTGAGTCATCATCAACTATGACATAACTGTAACCCATTGACCTACACAAACTAAATTAAAGTAAACTGCTAAAATGAGTCTCATTTAACAGCAATAATCACATTATGTAGGTTAATTATGTAATTCTCAGGGGCTTAAAAACTACACAACAATTTTAACAATAAATATGCTGATTCTGACCAAATCAAAAACATACTTATTAACAAACATAGGTTAAAAAAAAGAGATAAATTATCGAATTTTAAGCTATTCGATATACAGTATATTTTTCCGACAAAAGGAGTGTAGTGATCAAAAAAAATCCCAAATTCAGTTGAGTTTGGGATTTTTTAATTTTCTTAAGTTTTGTAACGGTTTATTTCTGAATTATCAGTGTTGAAGGTGTGTTACTCAACCAAATTCCTCTGGTCTCTACCAATTTTTTCCAACTGTTAAGACTAATCAGCATCAAATCTTGCTTGAGCAAAAACTCTTTTTCAATTTTTTGTTCGTTCATAACTGTTATGTGATTAGGGGCTTTCTGTTCAATGGAACGAATCATTTCTTTAATTTCTGCATTATTTTTAATAAATCCGGTTGAATCTAAAATGGTTACTTGTGCTTCGTTGTTATGAATTAGTTTTTGAGCATACGAAATCAAATAGGCATCATTTTTATCAAAAACGGGTACAAAAACAACATCAGCATTTACGAATTTCTTGTCCACTAAAATACCAACCGGAACTTCGCTCTTCATCAAAATCTGACGCGTTCTTTCATCAAAGATAGATTCTTCAAAAATGTTTTCTTTTCCTGCAATTGTATTAAAAATGCGATCTGGAGTAATAATTCTGGTAGTAAATCCTAAAATTTTACCTAAAAAACTTCCTTCAAACATCGATTGTCCCAAACCGATTAAAAGCAAATCAAAATCGCCTTGATTGGCCGTCTTGGCAATGTCAGAATCAATATCATTTGATGCTTTAAAAAAAGTAGAAACCTTTTGATTAATATTTTGAGCTTCGTTTAAAACGGGTTCAAAACTTTCCTTCTCATAATTTTCAATGTTAATTTGATTGATTTCATTGGTAGGTGTCAGGTGCATGGCGGTAATCAACGCATTTTCACCTTGTTTTTTAGTGAAAAAATGACTTAAACGTAATAGAGCTTTACCATTTTTAGCATCCCCAAATGAAATCAACATTTTATATTTTCCTGAATCAATGACCTCAGCAGGAATAGTTTCATCGGCAGGCTTTTTGAAAATTCTGTCAATTAAATTTAAAGCCGGACCGGTCATAAAAGTCGTTACTAACGCCATAATTACCATCATCGCAAAAACTTCGGGTGTGAGTACTCCTAAATCAAAACCAATGTTCAAAACCACTAACTCCATTAAACCTCTTGTGTTCATCAACGCACCAATGGTTAAACTATCCCGCCAATTTTGACCCACAAATTTGGCTGCCAACGCACTTCCGACAAATTTTCCTATAACGGCAACTAAAATGATTAATCCGGTGATTTTCCATAAATAAGGATCATTTAAAAGTCCGATTTCAGTTCGCAAACCTGTAAAAACAAAAAACAAAGGTAAAAGCAACACGATAGATACATCCTCTACTTTTTCGATAAAAAGTGTTCTGAAACGCATATTATCCGGCATGATCGCACCCGCCATAAACGCACCAAATAAGGCGTGAATGCCAATAATTTCAGTAGCATACGAAGAAACTATCAGTGTCACAAAAAAGATAGCCACAACGGGTTTACTCAATTTTTCTTTCGTGGCATACAAATCGCCAACTCTTTTTAAGAACGGCCGAACCAATTTTAGCATCAGCAACACATAAATAGCAGCCAGTGCGATGATATAAAGCGAACTCACAAAAGAACCGGCTTTAACAATAGCAATTACGGCAGCCAACAAACACCAAGCCGTAATATCATCTGCCGCAGCACAGGTGATGACCATGGTTCCTAAGCGGGTTTTATGTATGCCGCGTTCTTGTACGATACGGGCTAAAACCGGAAATGCAGTAATACTCATCGCAATACCTAAAAACAAGCCGAAAGAAGAAAACTGAACACCTTCAGGAGCAAACGATTCATAAATGTAATAAGCCAATCCCATTCCTAAAGCAAATGGAATGATAATACTGGCGTGACTTACTACAACGGCATCGTGTGCTTTGTTTTGGAGTGCTTTGAGGTCTAACTCCATTCCAATGACGAACATAAATAAGATAAGCCCTATTTGGCTCAAAAATTGCAAATTTCCTAATGATTCAGCTGGAAAAAGATTGGCTGAAAATTCGGGAAAATACATTCCGAATAACGAAGGTCCTAAAACAATTCCGGCAATAATTTCGCCAATAACCGAAGGTTGACCGATTTTTTTACAAATCCATCCAAACATTCTTGCCACTAAAATAATGGTTACAATTTGGGCAAGTAATATCGCTAACGGATGATGAATGTTGTGTGTAATTGATTCTAAAAACGAATCCCATTGTGATAAATTGGTAGAAACGACTTCAATGTTTCTATTGTATTCGAGTTTTTCGCCTTGAACGGCAATCCAATACATCAATGCCGAAAATCCTCCAATGATCAAAATATAAAAGAAAGAGTTTTTAAAGTTTTTCATGGTTTAATTGTTTTTTTTATTTAAAAAGTTTAATCGCATTCCTACTCCAATTCCAACATTCCAATTTCCGTTAATTGTTGCTGTCTTTGCATTATAGTAGAGAGGAACCTGAACCGCCAACAACTTGTAGCTATAAGTTAATCCAACTCCTAAATTTGGGGTTATAAATGAATTTTTGGGTGTATTTGTGTCTTCTTTGAACCGTAAGGAAGGCAACATCCCTAAAATATATTTTGAATGCTTTGATGTTAAACTCACATTAGGCCCTGTAAAATTCATAAATGCTCCCTGATCAACATATCCGGCAACGGCTATACCATCAAACAATGCAAAACCTATCTTATCCTGAGCTTTAACATGTAATGATGTTACCAGGATTAATGCAATTAATAAATTCGTGTTTTTAGTAATAAAACTATGCATTCCTATATTTATTCATTATTGATTTAAAAAGTTCACTATTTGTTGGGGGAGATAAAACGATTGCATTGGCTCCGGATGCAACAGAAGATTGTACGCTTTCTTTTGTTTTTCCACTTGTGGCGATGATAGGAAAAGAAGGCGTCAACTGCTTGATTAGTTCTACTATTTTAGTTGTATTCTGACCGCCTGTAATATGAAAAACATCAATTCCGGAATCAATTCTACTTTGAAATGAAAAATCCGGAGTAGAAACACTTGAAATGACGGGAATAGTAATCTTTCGCTTAATCATCTCAATGTCTTTATTCAGAAAAGGTTGATTGACTATTACAGCCGCAGCTCCCATTTGCTCTGCTGCCAAAGCCATTTCAATCGACTTTTTACCTTTTGTTAAACCTCCACCCACGCCACAAATGACCGGTTTGTTTGAAAAAGAAATAATTGATTTCATTATTCTTTCAGAGGGAGAAAAAGGATATACAGCCAAAACAGCATCTGCTTCAATATTTTCGATGATAGCCATATCGGTAGAAAAAAGAAGTGTTTTCACGATTTGGTTATTGAGCAGCAATCCTTGACAATTATTAATTAATGATTTTGGATACTGTAACGCTTTTGTAGGCTTATTAAAAATCAAACCTTTAAATTTAACCAGAAGGTTATGCTTTTGCAACCAAAAAAAATCATTTTGAAAGACTGTTTCCATGACTATTTATTTTTAATAGTTCAAAAGTCCGATATAAACGTAAAGTAATTTTTTGTTTGTAAACAATAACTCAAACAATGTAATGAAAGCTTAAAAAAATGTAACAAACTATACTTTCACTTTAGAAAGAAAATCTTTTTTATAAGTATTGCCGAGTGTTAGGATAAGATTTTTACCTTTTTGTGCAATAGTTGTATTAATTTGATCTGCAGAAAAAAACTGAACCTTACTCAATTTGATGACTTCATGTTTGTTGATTCTACAAAAATCAGCAGTTGGCAAGAATTCCATTAACTTTTCAAACGAAATATTTTTTAAAATGAGGATTGAATTGTCTTCCAACAACACTTCTTTATCTCTGCTATCAATAGATGCAGATTTGATGTATGTTATTTTATCAAAATACAAAAGCGTTTTGCCTTTATCCGCCTGCAATTGAACGAACTTTTTGGTTGGAATTTCCTGCTGACTTCTTTTCAACGCTTTTTGAACAGCCATTTGCAAACGCTCTTTTTTGATTGGTTTTTGAAGGTAATCAACGGCATCCAATTCAAAAGCTTCCAACGCAAATTCCTTATACGCTGTAGCAAAAATAATGAGTTTTCCTTGTAGAAGATTTGCTACTTCAATGCCCGAAATCATTGGCATTTCGATGTCTAAAATGCATAAATCGAAATCTAATTCCGGAATTTCACTTAAAAACACATTGGGATTATTAAATGCTTTGACCACTTCCAATTCCGGAATTTGTTCGCAAAGCATTTTCAAGTACGTTAACCCGGGCAACTCATCGTCGAGCAGCAAGCATTTCAGCTTTGTGTTCAAGGAGATTAATTTTTAAATGTGAAATATAAACGTCTTTTTCTACAAATCGATCCAACTTAAAATGGTCTTTGTAGATAATTTTTAGTCTTTGTTCTAGTGTTTGGGTTCCAAAACCGCCTTTATCCTTGGGTAATTTTGATTTTCCTGAAATTTTATTGGAAACCGTTAAACTGAAAACACTTTCTTTAAACTCAAATACGATGGAAATAAAAGCATCGGCACTTTGTAAATCGGCATGTTTAAAGGCGTTTTCAATCATATCAATCGAAATCATCGGAGCCATTAACTTTTGGTTGTAAAGCAATTCCTCTTCATTCACTTTCATTTTTACTTTTAATTCAAAAAGCGGACTCACTTTTATTTTATTGATTTCTATCAAATTACAAGCAAATTCAATTTCTTCTTTTGGCGTAACAAATTTTTTACGGCTTTCATACAAAATATAATCCAACACATTGGCCAGTTTGTCTAAAGCGAAATAGGTTTGATATGCATGTGATTGTATGGAATTTAAGATGTTTTTAAACAAATGCGGATTAAGTTTTGCTTCCAACGTTTCCAATTGCAGATTGTTGACTTTATCTTCTAATTGTTGAAACTGCGACTCAATAGCTTCTTTTCTCTTTAAGGATTTAAACAATTTATATCCCAAAAAAAGAGCTATTCCTACCACCAAAACAAGTGCAGAAAGTAAAAAATAAAAGTAAAATTGAAAATCATTCGATTCCATACTCCAAAAATGTCTTGCAAATTTAAACAAATAAGGCTTCCCGATTGGAAAGCCTTATTACATATTATTGAATGGTTATTACATTTTCATCAACCAATTTCGCATCGAAACATCGTTGGAAATGATTTCTCTTAATTCCGAAATTTTCACACGATCCTGTTGCATCGAATCACGGTGACGGATAGTAACCGTTTCGTCTTCAATTGTTTGATGATCTACTGTGATACAAAATGGAGTTCCCAACGCATCTTGTCTTCTGTAACGACGCCCTACGGCATCTTTTTCATCATAGGCTACATTGAAATCCCATTTCAATTCTTCTACAATTTTACGTGAAATTTCAGGTAAACCGTC
Source organism: Flavobacterium sp. (assembly GCA_030682755.1). Taxonomy (GTDB): domain Bacteria; phylum Bacteroidota; class Bacteroidia; order Flavobacteriales; family Flavobacteriaceae; genus Flavobacterium. Next base: position 3,051 of record JAUXNR010000300.1, on the reverse strand, counting down.
TTTCTTTACCAAAGGTAAAACCGCTGCTTTTGTGGGTGCTAAAACCGATGGCAAACGCAAAACTGTTCGTGTTGAACCGTCTTCCAATGCTTCTTCTGTTAATGAATTAGCGAAAACAGCTAAAAACATACGATCTAAACCAACCGAAGTTTCCACTACATACGGAACATAATTTTTGTTTTCTTCCGTATCAAAATATTGTAATTTCTTGCCTGAATATTGTTCGTGAGCTTTCAAATCAAAGTCGGTTCTGGAGTGAATTCCTTCCAATTCTTTAAATCCGAATGGGAAATTAAATTCGATATCTGCCGCAGCATTAGCATAATGAGCTAATTTTTCGTGGTCGTGAAAACGGTAATTTTCTCTTCCTAAACCTAATGACAAATGCCATTTTAAACGGGTATCTTTCCAGTAGTCATACCATTTCATCTCTTCGCCCGGTTTTACGAAAAATTGCATTTCCATTTGTTCAAATTCACGCATACGAAAGATGAACTGACGAGCCACAATCTCATTTCTAAACGCTTTTCCGGTTTGAGCAATTCCGAATGGAATCTTCATACGTCCCGATTTTTGAACGTTTAAGAAATTCACGAAAATACCTTGAGCTGTTTCCGGACGTAAATATAAATCCATCGCAGAATCGGCAGAAGCTCCTAATTTAGTGCCGAACATCAAGTTAAACTGACGCACTTCGGTCCAATTGCGAGAACCGGATTCCGGACAAGCAATTTCTAATTCTTCAATTAAAGCCTTTACATCGGCTAAATCTTCATTGCCTAACGAACGAGCCATTCTTTCCAAAATCTCGCGTTGTTTGGCTTAATATTCCATCACACGAGGATTGGTGGTTACATATTGGGCTTCGTAAAAAGCATCACCAAACCGTTCTCTGGCTTTGTCAATTTCTTTTTGTGCTTTTTGGTTTAATTTTTCGGCATAATCCTCAATTAAAACGTCGGCACGGTATCTTTTTTTAGAATCTTTGTTGTCAATCAATGGATCATTAAACGCATCCACGTGACCGGAAGCTTTCCAAGTCGTTGGATGCATAAAAATTGCTGCATCAATACCCACGATGTTTTCGTGCATTTGCACCATTGATTTCCACCAATATTCTCTGATGTTTTTCTTTAATTCTGCTCCGTTTTGAGCATAATCGTACACGGCACTCAGACCGTCATAAATTTCACTGGACGGAAAAATAAATCCGTACTCTTTTGCATGTGAAATTACATTCTTAAAATTATCTTCTTGTTTTGCCATAATGGTGCAAAAATATAAAAAAGATTAGATTGGTAAGGGTTGAGTTTAAAAAAGGTTAGCAACTATTATACATAAACGCTTAAAGAACAAAAATCTGCTTCAGATTAAACAGATTTTTTTGAAGTTAACTAAAAAATTAATTTTCTTTTGTTAAAGTATAACTCCATAAAGAATCGTAAAATTTGTTGTTGTAGATGGCGTTAGAAAATCAGACTGGACTCTAGATGAACCATTTATTAAAATAAACTTAATTTTAATTTTTTGAACTCCGTTTTCATCAACTCTTAGCATAACAAAAGCTGCTTTATTTGAATATAAGTTTTTTAAGGTTAACTAAAATGAGAAATTGGTACGTTATTTTTCTTAACTAACAAACGAGTCAGTATGAAAACTGACAGACTTGTTAGTGTCTTATTTTTATTATTGCTTAATTAAAATATACTCCGCACCAGCTGGAAAACTTACAGGTGTACTCTCTAGCTCACCATCCATTCTAGTTCTAGGACCTCCATAATGAATAGTTATTTTTATGGCATCTTGTCCATTGTGAATAATATTACGAATAAATAAATCATTAAATGTCTGACTAACAGGATCTTTAATTGCTCCAATTATCCATTTTTCATTACTGTCACATTCATCACAACCTCTCGAATTACCTGTTATTATAACATAAGCCCTAATTGGATTTGAATCGCCATTTAAAATAGACAAATCATGTGTATTGAGAACATTTACTTTTTCAATACCATTTACAACATAGCGATATGACCCAATCAACATGTCTCTATAATAATATCCATTTTGAGAAGACTCTAATTTTTTTTCTAAAACTATTTCAAACTCGTTATTCCCACTTGAGTACCTCCACGTACCAACAAAGGGATCTAAAACACTATTTAGGTCTTTATAATAGACTCCAGATTGTGGAAAGTTATCGGGACTATCAAGGTTTTGAATACTTGTATATTGTGCATTTACTTTAAAACACAATAAAGTAATTATAGATGTGATTATTATTTTCATTTGTATGTAAATATATGTTTTTTTGAAAGTTTGTTGTTATTTGAAAGACTACAATAATTATAATTGTACACAAGGGTTAGGAAAAGCAATTTCTGTGCCATTTAAATTAGAACGCTCAAGCTTAGACCATTGACTAACATCATTATTTGCTTTGTATATGGATACACCATAAGAAGCAACATACTTAAGAAAATAAGCCTCTAAATTGTTTTTATTTTTTTCATATTTTATTGCCATTTCGTCATGTATTGTCTTTATCTTATCTTCATCACTAGCCGGAACACCATTTATGTTAAATCTTGAAGCATTCCACATGTTATCTAATTGGCTTTGTAATTTGTCTGAATCTTCAATAAACAAAGCGTAAACATTTGGGTTTGAAGGGTTATCAGGATTGTGAGTTACCAACATTAAAGTCACATTTGCTTGTTTTTGAAGAGCTGCATTGCTCCTTGTTTTAGCTAATGTCTGTAAATCTACCCAAGAAAAGATTCCATATCCAGTCTTTGGATGTAAATGGATACTCCCAACATAATTAGAACCAATATTAATTTTAACATTATATTGGGTTCCAGATTGTCTCTCGTTTTGAAGTGTATTTTTATTAAAAGATGAAGACCATTCAATTTGTTCGCCATTAATCAATTTGTTTTTTAACCAATTTATTTCAGGTAATATATTTTGTTTTGTTGGATCCATTAAATCTTGTAAAGTTTTACAAGGATCAACTTGAAAAGGATTATTATCAAGAACCCCAAT
>JAUXNR010000204.1 GCA_030682755.1 Flavobacterium sp. | reverse complement strand
TGAGTGATCTTGCCAGATATTTTAAAACTATTGGTAAGAATGTTTCCGGTTATGACTAAACACCAACGTTACTTACAGAGGAGTTGATTGCAGACGGGATTGAGATTCATTTTGAAGATTCCATAGCGTTATTACCAAAAGATTTTTATGTTGAAAATACATTAATTGTAATAACTCCTGCAATTCCGGTTACGCATTCGCAATGGAATTATTTTATTGAACGTGATTTTACAATCAAAAAAAGAGCAGAAGTTTTGGGAATTATTACAAAAGATACGTTCTGTTTTGCAGTTGCCGGAACTCACGGAAAAACAACAACATCCAGTATTTTAGGACATATTTTACATGAAAGTGGAGCAGATGCAACTTCTTTTTTAGGTGGAATAGTAGAAAATTATAATTCCAATTTAATTGGAAACGGAAAAACCATCACCGTTGTTGAAGCAGATGAGTTTGACAGGTCTTTTTTACATTTACATCCAAATATGGCTTGTGTCACTTCAATGGATGCAGATCATTTGGATATTTATGGAGACAGTTTATCAATTGAAGCTTCTTTTAAAGAATTTGCTGATAAAATTCAAGATAAAACAAACTTGTTTATCTCTAAAGGACTACCTTTGCAGGGTACCACAATTGCTATAAATGAGTCTGCAGATTTTGAAGCTCATAATGTCAGAATCGAAAATAGTTCCTATGTATTTGATGTAAAAACACCTACAGAAAATATATCCGGAATTCGTTTTAAACTTCCCGGAAGACATAATTTAATGAATGCTCTCATGGCTTTGGCTATGGCTAAATCCTATGGAACCCCAACCGAAAGTATTGTCAAAGCTTTGGGTTCATTCGACGGAATTAAACGACGATTTTCCTATCAAATTCAAACAGAAAATTTGGTTTATATTGATGATTATGCACATCATCCCACTGAAATTGATGCGGTTTATCAAGCCGTTCGGGAATTGTATCCCGATCAAAAAGTTTTGGCCATTTTTCAACCGCATTTGTTTTCAAGAACGAGAGATTTTATTGATGGATTTGCAAAAAGTTTAGAAGTGTTTGATGAGATAATTTTGCTGGATATTTATCCTGCGAGAGAATTACCAATAGATGGAGTAAACTCGCAATGGATGTTGTCAAAAATCAACAATTCAAACAAAAAAATAGTACAAAAAAGTGAATTAGTAGCAGAAATAATTTCAAGTAACGCAACAGTTTATATTTCTATTGGAGCAGGAGACATCGGAGAATTAGTGAAACCAATAAAAAAAGCATTAAATGAAAAAGTATTTTAATTGGATAAACATCAGACTGCTGCTTATTTTTGGGCTGGTGGTGTTTCTTTTTGCTTTTTCAACAAGAAGAAATGAACAACGAAAATTAGCAAAATCTTTGGTTGAATTTGTAGGAGAGGAGCAACTTTTTGTAACTCATGAAACGGTTAATAAATTGTTAATAGAAAATAAAAAAGATGCTTCCGCCATTAGGAAAGTTGCTTTAGATTTGAATAATCTGGAAACTGTGATTAATCAACATGATATGGTTGAGAAATCGCAAGTGTATGTTAGTGTAGATGGTGTATTGAAAGCAGTAGTTAAGCAAAAAACTCCAATAGCAAGAGTTTTTCAGGCGAACGAATCCTACTATATTGATTATGAGGGAACAAAAATGCCGTTGTCTGATATTCATACTGCTCGAGTTCCAATAATATCCGGTCTAAATAGTCAGGACGAAATGCTTCAATTGATTGATTTATTTCGATATGTTTATGATAATGATTTTTTGAAAAAA
>JAUXNR010000293.1 GCA_030682755.1 Flavobacterium sp. | reverse complement strand
GGGTTAGAGAACATGTATTTCCTCGTTCCCTTGGAACTCCCAACCTTGGTTTTGAATTAGCCGGTTCCGATGCTCACAATCTTCGTTCAATAGATAACTCGCGTAACAATACACGAAGCAACAGAAAATTTGAAGCCGGTTCCGGCCAAGCATCATATATTACAGCTGCAGGAAATTGGTTCCCTGGTGATGAATGGAAAGGGGATGTGGCCCGAATGATGATGTACATGTATCTTAGATACCCAACTCAGTGCAACCCACTTGCAGTGGGTGTCGGTTTGACCTCTTATTCTCAATTAGGTGACATGCCCAATATTTTTCTCGAATGGAACCAACAAGACCCCGTTTCTGCTTACGAAATAACTCGTAATAACGTCCTGCAAAACATGCAAGGTAACAGAAACCCATTCATTGACAACCCCTACCTCGCAACATTAATCTGGAATGGTCCAATAGCTCCGGACACATGGAACATATTGTCTACAAGTGACCTAGTTGTAGAATCAATCTACATCTACCCTACCGTAACCTATGATTACGTTAACATAGCAAATCAACAAAATAGAACTTTCAATTATACAATCTACAACTATCTAGGCCAAGCAATCAATTCAGGTACAACATCAGACAAAATAGATTTATCAAACAACCATTCTGGTATGTACATCATTAAACTAGATACTGAAAGTCAATCTAATACATACAAAGTTTTTCGTAAATAAAATTTAAATTTGTAGAATACGGTTTTCCGTACATTGAATAGTAATTGAATTATTATTTTTAACACATAATAGTTTTTTTATTTTTCAGGAGCCAATCGCTCGGACATTTTAGTAATCCATGTTCCTGCTTTCGCTCATATCTTGCAGCAAGCTGCAAGGATAAACGCTCAATCAGGGCTAGATACAATCGTAATTAATTGAAACACTATTAAAAATATTTTAGTTATAATCAACAAGTAAGTTTAAACTTAAAAATAAAATTTTGTAGTATGCCCTGAGGCTTTTCGAAGGGTTTAAAACTATTTTACCCCTTT
>JAUXNR010000290.1 GCA_030682755.1 Flavobacterium sp. | reverse complement strand
CTGGAATTATTCAAAAGCAAGTTTTTCGGAAGAAGCGATAAAAGAATTAAGCCGGGTTTATGTACAGTTTTTGCTTGACGAAAATCCGGAGGGAACGATTTCTGAACAAAACAGGGAGTTGGAAACTCTGGAAATGCCCGGGAAAGCGCTTTACCCCAATCAGGCCTTACTCCATGAAAAAGTGTTTGCTGCCTGCGATTTTTTTAACAATAAAATTGCCATACGCGAAAATGGACAAAACATTTCTTATTCCGAACTTAAGGCAAACAGTATTCAACTGGCAAATGCAATTATTCGTTCGGGAAATGCAAAAAAGGAAGTGGTTGGAATCCTGGACTACCCCGGAACAAATGCAACCACCGGTATTCTTGCCATTCTTGCATCCGGGAATGCTTATGTTCCTCTGGACCCGGACTGGCCTACCGGAAGAATTGAAGACATAATAACTCACTCAGGAATCGTAACATTGCTGACTTCTTCCATTCATCTCTCAAAATTTTCAGCAAATGAAAGGATAATCAATCAGTTGAAAACTATCATTCTTCTGGATAATAAAGAAGCTACATTTCCAACTTCTGCGAAGGTAAATTTGCTTTCATTTCATCAGGAATCGAATAAAAAACTTTATCCACTTTCAAAAATCGGCTCACCCGATAGTCTGGCGTACATTATGTACACCTCTGGAACTACGGGCATTCCAAAAGGTGTAATGGTCAGTCACCGGGCAATAGAAGTTTTTTTAAACTGGATTTCGGAAGAATTTAATATCAATAATAACGATAAATTTATTCAAACTTCATCATTGGGTTTTGGTGGTTCCGTTCGTCAGATTTTTTCAACACTTTTAGCAGGTGGGGAAATTTATCCCATCGACCGGTTTGATTATATAGACCCCATATCGCTGTTACTTTTTATTGCTAAAAATGAAATTTCAATTTTAAATACGGTCCCTTCTGTTTTAGCGAATATTAGCGAATATTTGGAGCAGTTAAATCCCAACGAATCTGTTACTCAGCTTAAAAAATTACGGTTATTGCTAATTGGAGGAGAAATTTTACCCGCCAAACTTGTGGAACGATGGAAAAAACATTTTGGGAATTTCCATGACATAATAAATCTTTATGGTTCCACGGAAACCCTTGTAAATGCAACGTTTCATAAAATCAAAAACGACTTTGATTATTCTGAAGGAATTCCCGTAGGGAAACCACGAAAAGGCTCGCATATTTTATTGTTGAATGAAAATGGAACTCATGCAAAACCGGGTGAAAAAGGAGAACTTTTTGTTGGAGGGCCGAG
>JAUXNR010000271.1 GCA_030682755.1 Flavobacterium sp. | reverse complement strand
TACCGAAAAACATACTAATTTAGGTTGAATTTCAGTCAGTTTTTGATTTAGAATAGAAAGTGTAATTTCATCAATATACGTTGGTTTTTGATTCAATTGATGGTATAATTTGTCAAAGGAATTGGCACTTCGCCCTAACCGTTCGGCATACCGACTGAAACCGAAATTTTCATCAACGCAAGCCACAATATAATCGGATAAATCTTCGAGGTATAAGGTGGCTAAATGTTTGGCTTTATCTTGCATTCCCATCGTTCCGAACGCATATTCCATATCATCCAACTGATCAAAACGAGAAGCTTCAGGCAAAAAATTTCCTGAACAAATTTGACGAGCAAGAGTTGGATTTTTTCCTTGAAGAAAAGTAATGACAGAATCAATTGTTTGAATGTAATCTTGCTGAAGAGCAACTATTCTCTCTAAGTTGGGAGTTAGAAGCTGGGAGTTGGGAGTTTGAAAAATTTGCTTTAAACCTTTTTTTGAAAATAGTTCCAGAATCACTTCAATGCCCAAATCCATCTGAAACGAGGAAATGTTTTTGGTATTCAGAAAACCTTTCAAATAAGCGGTGGCCGGATACGGCGTATTCAGTTGGGTGAAAGGTGGGGTTATTAGAAGGAGATTTTTCAAAGGGAAAAGCTTTTGGCAAAAATAGCTTTTTATCTTTTGATTATCTTTCTAAACTCAATTTCATTATCAACAGAAATAATTTTGCAAAAGTAAATTCCAGATTTCAAATGTGATAAATTTACCTCAGCACTATTCGTCTTTTGTTCTAAAATTTTTTTACCCAAACTATCATAAACTTCAATCGAGCTAATCTCTGAATACAATAAATCAATGGTAATCATACCATCAGTAGGATTAGGATATAAATTCACAGTATTTATTTCATACTGATTTGTACTTAAAGTTGTGTCTAACATATAAGCTCCACCATTATTAGGCATGAAATTATTATTCCAATATTCAGAAGAATTGCCAAACAAAACTTTATTCTCTTTTATTAAAGTAAAATGTCCAAAATTATCATTATTAAAAGTGCTCATGCCGTTATAACCACCAAAATAGCTCCAGTTTGTACCATTAAATTTGTAATGATAAGCGGGATTTTTACGCTCTATTTGGAGAATATAAAAACCAATAGGAACAATAAACATATTATTCCCTTTTACTTTGACTTTGTACTCAACATAATCACCTTGGTCAAATATAAAATTTTCACTAAAACTCCAAGTTGATGAACTATCTGACCAGTTGAATATTTTAATCATTCGTTGGCCGAAAATAGTTTGATTATCATCAATAAAATCATACATATACAATTTATTGTTTGAAAAACTTACACGATACGTATGAGGCACATTAATTTGACCGAATTGAGAGGAAAAAGCTGGCATTTGAGTAGTATTGACCAATTGCCAATTAGAATTTACTTTTTTTAAGGTATGAAAACTATCAGCAGTTGAATTTCCTGAAGTTGTAACCATCATATCATTTTCAATCTCAACCATAGATCCAAAAGCAAAATTTCCTGCTACTCCTGTTAAAATTTGTTGAAATGTAAAAGTATCATTCGATTGATTATAAACATAAATTGCACCACTATTCACAGATGGATTTCCATCTACATCATATCCAAAAGCAGATATAAACAACTGATTATCATGAAAAACAATATTTGAGCCAAAATAATCATTCTGAAATTGAACTGTAGGTTGTATTTTAAGTAAGTATGTCCAAGAATTATTTATCTTTTTATAGACATAAACTGCTCCACCATTTGTAACGTTAGTAGTATTTGACGATGAGCCTACAAATAAATAATCATTAGTCATTTCAACACCTCCACCAATTAACTGATTTGCTTCAGGAGATTGTATTGAACCATTAGCGATAATTCCTGAAGATGTATTAAAAAGATATAACCT
>JAUXNR010000262.1 GCA_030682755.1 Flavobacterium sp. | reverse complement strand
GGGTAAACATGCCGGATTTTGCGAGTTCAACAGAGAGTTTGCAATTGCAACGTGGCGTTGGAACATCAACCAATGGAGCCGGTGCTTTTGGTGCCAGTTTGAATATTTTGACTGATTCGTATGCTCAGGAAGCTAATGGTGAAATTTCCAACTCTTTTGGGAGTTTTAACACCAGGAAACATACCTTAAAATTCAGTACCGGATTGATGAATGACAAATTTGAGATTGCCGGACGTTTGTCAAATATATATTCCGATGGATTTATAGATCGAGCCTTTTCAGATTTGAAATCGTATTTCTTACAAGGGACCTATGTTGGAAAATCAACATTAATCAAAGGACTGGTTTTTGGAGGAAAAGAACAAACCTATCAAGCATGGTACGGTTTAGAAGATCCGGAAAAACGTAAAAACGACAGAACGTTTAATGTTGCCGGAATGTATTTTGATGAAGAAGGAAACATGAAATTCTATGACAATGAAACCGATAATTACCAACAAGACCATTATCAATTACATTGGAATGAACGATGGAATGACAATTGGAGCAGTAATTTGGCTTTTCATTACACCATCGGTAGCGGCTATTTTGAACAATACAGACAAAACCAAAGATTTGAAAATTATGGTTTAGAGCCTGTAACTATTGGTGGTGAAACCATTAACAGAACAGATTTGATAAGACGACGTTGGCTGGACAATGATTTTTATGGAACCACTTTTTCGCTTACCTATAAAAAAGAGAATGTGGAATTGATTATTGGTGGGGGAGCCAACAAATATGAATGTGCTCATTTTGGTGAAATCATTTGGGCCCGTTATGCATCTCAAAGTGAAATCAGAGACCGTTATTATGACGATTTTTCAACCAAAACAGATGTAAATATTTTTACAAAACTAAACTACCAACTCACAGAAAAGTGGCGTTTGTTTGGTGACATTCAATACCGAAATGTGGGCTATACAGCCAATGGAGCTGAAACCGGAATAGTGGATGATACCTTTAATTTTTTCAACCCAAAAGCAGGGGTGACCTATTTGTTGAACGATACAAACAACCTCTATTTGTCTTATGCACAAGCGAATCGGGAACCAAATCGTAACGATTATGAAAATGGAAACCCAAGACCGGAACAGTTACATGATGTTGAATTAGGATGGCGGTATGCTACAGATAATACCAAATTAAATGTGAATGGTTATTATATGAAATACAAAGATCAATTGGTTTTAACAGGCGAATTAAATGATGTGGGAGCTCCAATAAGAGCAAACAGTGGAGATAGTTACAGAATTGGTCTTGAGGTTGATGCCACATTAAAAATCTCAAACAAACTATTTTTGCAACCTAATTTTACCGTAAGTCAAAATAAAAACCAAGATTTTGTTTTTCAACGTGATGGGGTGATAGAAAATTTAGGATCCACAAACATTGCTTTTTCACCCAATTTTATCGCTGCAAATCGGTTGACGTTTATGCCGGAATCAAACATACAATTTTCACTACTGTCCAAATTTGTTGGAGAACAATTTATGGGAAATATTGATGCTGAGAGTTCAAAATTACCCAGCTATTTTATAAATGACTTTAATTTTTCCTATGAAATTAGCACCAAGAAAGTTTTTAGTTCCATTCGAATAAATCTATTGGTAAATAACCT
>JAUXNR010000253.1 GCA_030682755.1 Flavobacterium sp. | reverse complement strand
TTTGGTGAATTGCAGGTTGGAACTGAAGAAAATCCGGCAATTACGAAAGAAAGTGTTCACCACTTTTTTAAATATGTTTCGGGTAATGCTTTAAAAAGGCCAGCCTGGTTTTTCGATACAAAACAGCAGGGCGAAGGAATTGTGGATGTAAACACGCACCTTGTTGATCTTATTCAGTGGGAAGCATTTCCGGGAGTTATATTATCGAAAACTGATGTTGAAATTGTTTCTGCAAAACGCTGGACAACCGACCTGACGCAGGAAATGTTTGAAAATGTTACAAAACTGAAAGAATACCCTGATTACCTTCAGAAAGATGTTGAAAATGGTGTGTTAAAAGTGTATAGTAACGGCGAAATCAATTATAAACTAAAAGGAATTCACGCAAAAGCATCGGTTATCTGGAATTACCAGGCTCCTGAAGGTGCAGCGGATACGCATTATTCAATTATGCGGGGCACAAAATGCAACCTTACAATTGAACAGGGTAAAAAAGAAGGATACAAACCAAAATTGTACATTGAGTTTACAATGGCGGATGGTCTGCAGGAATTTACAGGAAGTTTGTACAATGCAGTTGATGGTTTGACTTCAAAATATCCGGGTATTTCTGTTGAAAAACTTGGAGATAAAACCTGGACACTGGTAATTCCTGACCATTATAATAATGGCCACGAAGCACATTTCGGTCAGGTTACCGAAAAATATTTGAATTACCTGAAAGACGGCAAATTGCCCGATTGGGAAGTTCCGAATATGATTGTAAAATATTACACAACTACCGAAGGATTGAAGGCGGCGATGAAGTAGAAAACGGTAAAAAAATAAGGAATATCGAATAAGGAATAAGAAAATAGAAAGTTAAGAATTGAATACTTTCAAATTTCTTATTTCTTATTTTAATGGATTCTTTTAATTAATGCGAATAAAGAGTTGAAAAATATTTGTGAATAAATAATTGCTCAAAAAGTGGGAAAATCAGAGAACCGCTCTTTTTTAAAAGTATAGAACGAATTTTTCTTTAGTGCATTTCTAATTTTCAATTTCTAATTTCCAATTGGCTATCCTCCAACCCTTTTCCTGTA
>JAUXNR010000238.1 GCA_030682755.1 Flavobacterium sp. | reverse complement strand
AACTGTAGGTACAGATTTTCAAGATAACCAAACTATAACTGTTACAGTTTCGGGAGGAAGTGGAGATTATGTGTATATTTTGAATGATGGTCAGCAACAAAGCAGTCCGATTTTTACAAATATCCCTCCAGGAGAAAATAGCATTATTGTAAGAGATCTTAACGGGTGTGACGATTTGACTCTCACTTTATATTCCTGGCAGTATCCAAAGTTTTTTACCCCAAATGGAGACAATGTTAATGATACATGGAATATTAGTGGTTTAGAAAATCAAACCGATTCGAGTATATTTATATTTGATCGCTATGGAAAGCTATTGAAAAGTCTGAGGCCCTCTTTAGGTAATGGATGGGATGGCACATTTTTAGGAAAGCCTTTGCCCTCTTCAGATTATTGGTTTGTCTTGCACTATAGAGATCGTCAAGGAAATGAAAATAAGTTTAAAGCTCACTTTAGTCTGAAAAGATAGATTTTCTCATCTTTTTGAGTATTGTTTTTAAAGAATCGCACTTTTTTATCTATAAAAAAATAATATCGTAAAAAATTCTTGTAAATAAAATTAATTTATTAAATTTACGTAATCGATTACCAATTAAAATTTAAACTATGAATAAAAAATTACTTTTTAGTGTATTGACACTTTTATGTGTGATGACATCAGAAGCACAAACAAAAGTTTGGAACTTTTTAACAAACATGACCATCTTACCGGATAATTTTCCCGGAGTACCAGGCGGAACAGAGGACATTGTAGATCATTTAGGGCGATTTGGCCATATTACATCAAACAATTTCTCTTCTCAATCTACCGGAACTTCTACTTTTTCAGATGGATTTCAATCAGGCCGAAGAGCAAACATGAACGGAGGTTCTGTTGCTGAAGGAGCTTTGCCAACCATGCGGTTTTTCTTTTTTGATGTTTCAGGAAACTGCACTATAAAAGTTTGGGCAAGAGAGCAAAACACGTCCAATAGAACGCTTCTTATCAGCGATGGAGAAAATGTACTTGCAAGTGCTCCAAATTCAAGTAATCCGGGAGCATTTATCTTAGAAGCAAATAATACAAATGGTG
>JAUXNR010000215.1 GCA_030682755.1 Flavobacterium sp. | reverse complement strand
ACAATCGCTCCGGCGATATAGTTTCTGTTTTGTCTAACAGCTTGAATAAGTAGAGCAGCTCCTGCAAAGTCATTTGCTCTGGCTCTACATTCTGCTTTGATAAAATACATCTCAGACATACGGAAGACTTTCAAATCATTTGAATTATGACTACCCGCTTTTCCAGGATATTTATCAATAACAATAACCTCAGATTGTTGTGTAGCAGTAAACGGATCAGCTGCAATAGTTGCAGAACGATCTACAAACGCCCATCTTCTAAAATCTTGTGCTCCACCTCCTAGTGGTTGAGTATAAAGATCAAATAAACTTCTACCCATATCATACAAAGGACCTCCTAAAGTATAAGACTGGTTTGTATTGTATTGACTACTAAAGTTAGTAGCATTATTTGGTCTGGCCAAAGAGAAAATTGCCTCTCCTTGTTCTGCATCAACCCACATCTTTTTGTATAAAGGTGAGGCGGTGGTAGCAGTCCATCTATCCATTAAAAATAAAGCTCTCTGGATCCCAGCTGGTGGCTGTGTGTCAAATGATTCTGAACCTACAGCAGCTCCGGTTGGAACAACAGTTGCAGAAGTCAATGGAAAATCAACTGGCAATGCAAATGTACATGGAGCTAAAGAGATTCCTGAACCATTAATCACTAAATCTGCATACTGCTCAGCCAAAACGTAATTTTTTCTATATAAATACATTCTCGCTCTCATGGCATTGATAACATTCGTATTGAAAAATTTCCAACTGTTAGGTCCCGCAGTAGCAGTAGCTAAATTTGCAGAAGCAAAAGCTAAATCATCCTCTATTAAAGCAAACACTTCTCCGTTTGTAGAGCGTGGAACGGATTGTTGAGTTGTTGGAACAAAATCAATTTTCATAACACCCAAAGCATCATTATTACTTAAATCGGTTGAGAAATAAGTTAATAACTGAAGATGAGAAAATGCTCTGATAGCTCTTGCTTGAGCGATAATGCTATTGTATTCTGCTTCAGTTCCTGGAGCAGGCGTAAACAATGTAGCTCCTCTTAAAAGTCTGTTTGAATAGTTAATAGCTCTGTAATGTTGATTCCAAATTGCAGCAGCAAATCCATTTGTTGACACCACGAAAAATCGTAATGTCTCATTTGAAAAACCTGCACTACCCAATCCAACTTCGTCAGTTAATCTTGAAGCTACTTGGATATCATTTTGAATTGTTACCTGATCATACGTTTCATTTAAAAACAACTGCAAATTAGCAGTATTCGTAAATAAAGCGGCATCATTTAATTCACCATCTTGAACAATTTCCAATGCGTCACCACACGAAAACATTCCAATTGACAGTAATCCTAATAATAAATATTTTCTTATCATTTTAATTTTTTTTTAAAAGTTAACGTCTAAACCAAAGGTTAATATCTTAGGTGTAGGGTAATATCCTGTTTGAGAAGTTACATAACTTTCTGGGTCGAAACCTTTCCAATTTGTAAAGGTAAAATAGTTCTCTGCCTGAACTCTTAAACGTATTGTATTAATAGAAGATCTTTCTAAGAACCTAGCTGGAACATTATATCCAACAGTTAAATTTCTTAATCTTAAATAAGAAGCACTACGTAAAAATCTATCAGAAATATCTCCTGCATCATAATTTGCTGCATTCAATCTTGGAACATTAGTCTCTGTATTTGTTGGAGTCCACGCATTAAACAAGTCTGTAGATACTGGGAAGAAATTCGCATTTCTAATATCCATCATACCGTCGTAATCTGAATCAAATTTATACGCTCCAATAGCATAAGTAAATAAAGCATCAAAAAAGAATCCTTTATACGAAGCATTTAAACCAAAACCTCCTTGGAAATCAGGCAAAGCATTTTTACCGGTACTTCTTCTGTCTCCATCTGTTGGAGTTTCAGTCAAATCACCATTTATGTCAATGAACAACAAATTACCGTTTGCTGGATTTACTCCTGCATAAGGAACTAAGAAATACTCATTAATTGGCCCACCTACTCTGTATTGGAAGCTGTTTCCAACTCTAAAGATACCATCTCCGTCTCCATCCAAAACACCTAAGCTTCTGAAAGCAGATCTGTTATAGGCTCCGTTACCGAATACCGATAATTTAAATTCTGAATCTTTAAAGATATCATATTTTAAGTTCAACTCAACTCCTCTGTTCTCAATAGCTCCATTGTTTGAAGCCAATGTAGTAATACCATTACCTGCAGAAATTGGAGTAGAAACATATAAGTCATTTGTTCTTCTGTTGTAAATATCAAACTGACCGGTTAATCTTCTTTGAATTCCAAAATCCAAACCAATATTCCATTGTGCAGTTTCTTCCCAACGTAAATCTCTGTTTGCATAAGAAGACACACCAAAAGAAGCAGAGTTATTGTAACCTACTTGTGAAGAATTCAAATCTCTAACCAACTGACTTCCTATGAAGAAAGGTGAAATATTTTGATCTACTCCTCTAGCAATTACGTTTTGATTTCCTGTTGTACCATAAGAAGCTCTTAATTTTAACTCAGACAACCAATTGCTATCGCTCAAAAATGATTCGTTAGATATATTCCATCTACCAGCAACAGACCAGAACGTACCCCATTTATAATCATCAACAAAACGGTAAGTTCCATCTCTACGAACAGTAGCAGCAAAACCAAATCTTCTGTCATAATCATAATCCAAAGATGAGAAAACTGACAACATACCTGCATCAACTTTAGAAGCAGCTACCGTAGGTCTATAACTAACCGGCTGAGTTGCAGGATTATAAACAATATACCCTGTGCCCGCTCCCGGCTGCCATGTTAATGGATTCAAACCAATTTGTTGTTGTAAAGAAACACTTCTATGTGCTTTCAAATATTCTGAATAAACAGAAGCATCAATAGTATGTTTTTCAGCAAAAGTCTTCTTATAATTTAATCTATTAGTATAGTTAAACGAAAATTCTGAAGTTGAAGTAATATTTTCTAAACCATGGAATGGTTGAGCAGCACCTGAAGCTCTTACAATAGATAAATAAGCCTCTGGTCCGATCGCAAAATTTCTTTTATCATTTGCATAATCAACACCCGCAGTTGAAGAGAATGTTAAATCATTAGTCAACTTGTAAGAAGCTGTACCCGTTATAATAGTCTTAATTTCATTGAAGAAACTAGGAGCATGATTCTTTTCAAATAAATCCAACAACATTAATGGAGTTAAATCCAATGCAGGGTTACCAAAATCATCAAACAATTGTTGACCTGAAACATATAAATCCGGACTAACAAAACGAGGTGAATTCAAATATCCTGTAAGTGGATTTTGAAGCACGTTGTTATTAATATCACCTCTCGTCTCTTGCTCTAACTGCTGTCTTTTAGAGAAAGCCCCAAATATGTTTAAACCGTAGTTAAATTTCTCATTAGTGCTTTTTCCTGAAAAGTTACTTCTGATTGTAAATCTTTTGAAGTTTGTTGTTGGCGTAATACCATCTTGCTCAAAATAACCAAATGAAGTATAGTTATTCAAGTTATCACTTCCAGCAGTAAAACTTAAATCGTGAGAAGCAGTTGTACCGGTTCTGAAAAAGATTTTTTGCCAATCTGTATTAGTAGCAAATCCTTCTAAGTTTGCAGGATCAGCCGTTATAGCACCACCAAAATATGAACCACTAACTGCAAGAGAACTTGCTAACGGCGCAACACCATCATCAAAACCTCTACGCTGTAATTGTAAATGTTGAATAGCTGTTGGCAAACCATAATTGTCACCTCTAAAATCGGTCAAACCATAAGATGTTGAATAATTAACAGAGAATGATTTTTTGAAACTACCTTTCTTGGTTGTAATTACAATTACACCATTCGAACCTCTATTTCCGTAAATAGCAGTAGCTGCTGCATCTTTCAACACAGAAACCGATTCAATCTCGTTTGCATTCAAGTTTCTGAAGAAAGCTTGATTCAACGGAACTCCATCAATCACATACAACGGATCAGATGAAGCACTAAGCGAACCAACACCTCTAATGATTACGTCAATTTTATTAGTACCCGGCTGACCTGAAAAAGCAGAAATGTTTGCCCCAGCAACCTGCCCTTGTAACGAAGAAAGCACGTTTGGATTTGGTCTGTTTTCAATACCCTCAGCAGTTACAGTAGCTATAGAAGAAACCGAGGTTGCTTTTGAACTGGTTCTATACCCCTCCAAAACAACACCTTCTAAAACATCAACATCTTGCTGCATTACAACATTAATTGAATTTGAAGCACCAACTGTAAACGTTTGGGTTTTTAAACCAATAAAAGTAAACTCCAAAACCTCACCTTGTTTTGCTGAAATGGAATACTTTCCATCAAAATCAGACGAAGTTCCTCTAGTTGTACCTTTAACAAGAACTGTTACTCCCGGAAGTGGCAAACCTCCTTCTGTCACTGTACCTGTGATAGTTTTCTCTTGTTGAGCATAAGAAAACTGAATAAAAAACGCTAACAATAGCGTGTAAATCCATTTAAATTTCGATCTCATATTAAATTTATTTGAGTTAGTTATTCCGCAAACTTCTTAATAATTTCTTAAATAAACAAATATTACTTCGGAATAATATTATTTATTTTTGTTAAAAATCTTGCAGACTGCTTGATGTTGTAATGCAAACATGTCATTTAGATGTCGTTCACACAAAAAGGTTGCGTTAATTTTAACTTATTTTTTTATTAATTTTATGCTATATCACAATTTTTCCACATTCTTTCCTGAAGCCGGAACCGACGAAGCCGGCAGAGGCTGTTTAGCAGGGCCTGTGACTGCCGCAGCCGTAATTTTACCGGAAGATTTTAAATCTGAAATAATACATGACTCCAAAAAACTTTCTGAAAAAACTCGTTTTGAGCTGAGGCCTATCATCGAAAAGGAAGCATTATCTTTTGCAGTCACACACCTAGAACCGAACATAATTGATGAAATTAACATTCTGAATGCTTCGATAAAAGCCATGCAACAATCCTTAGCAAAACTAAATCCTACACCTTTATATATTATTGTAGATGGAAATAAATTTTATTCCTCCGAAAAAATTCCGTTTTCCTGTATTGTAAAAGGCGATAGTAAATATTTAAGTATTGCCGCTGCATCAATTTTAGCAAAAACCTACAGAGATGAATACATGGATAAAATCCACGATGAATTTCCCATGTACAACTGGAAAAAAAATAAAGGATATCCCACTAAAGAACATCGGGAGGCAATTTTAAAATACGGATCAACAAAATACCACCGAATGAGCTTCAAACTACTGCCGGAACAATTAAAACTTGATTTTGAATTTTAAATAGAGAATGACTCAAATTGTGCCTTAAACAAATCCTGAAAATGCTTTGCTATTTTTGCTTTGACTTCAGATTCATCAACAGAAACCTCACCCAATTCAACATGCAAAGAAGTCACAGCCTTCCCTCTAATCCCACAAGGGATGATGTTGTCAAAATAACCCAAATCCGCATTGACGTTTAAAGCAAATCCATGCATGGTCACCCACCTGCTCGCCCGAACACCCATAGCACAAATTTTTCGGGCAAATGGTGTTCCAACACCCAACCAAACACCTGTTTCTCCCGGACTGCGTTCGCTTTCTAGACCGTAATCCTTTAAAGTAAGTATAATCGCTTCCTCTAAAAATCGCAAATACTTATGAATGTCCGTAAAAAAATTTTCTAAATCTAAAATGGGATAACCCACCACTTGACCCGGACCGTGATAGGTAATATCACCACCGCGATTGATTTTATAAAATGTAGCTCCTTTTTTGGACAACTGCTCTTCTGTCAACAATAAATTGGTCAAATCACCACTCTTGCCTAAAGTATAAACATGTGGATGTTCTACAAATAAAAAATAATTAGGAGTTGGTTCCTCTTCCTGAAGACGACGATTTTTGATTTTTAAATCAACAATAGAGGCAAACAACTGTTCCTGCAATTCCCATGTTGCTTTATAATCTTTTAATCCTAAATCGGTAAATGCTATTTTTTTATTCATTATGATTTATTCAAAATCTATTTCAAAACTCATAGATTCAGGATTCTCCATATAGGTCTCCATAGGATATTCAACCGTAATAGTTTTTCTGTCAGTACTAAACTGTGCATTTTTAATAGAAATACTCTTTACAGGTTTTGGAAATTGATACACCATTTTAAAAGAAGATTGCTCATATATCATAGAAAACGACTCTGAAAGGTTTTCTTCTGAAAATTCTTCTTCATCTCCTACAGCATGTTCTCCATTTTTCAATTCATTCAATAATGTCTCTTTTAAATTTTGAGAAGTAACTTTCTTAGAAAACTTCTTACCATCATAAAAAAAGTGAGTTGCACTATTGTCTTCTTTCATTTCAGCTAATGATCCGGCCATTTTATTTGCTCCTCCTAGAGATTTCATGGAATTCATAGGTGACATGATTTCTTGCAATTCATTTACCGTATCAAAATCTGTAAACATAGAATACGTCATGATTTTTTCTGGCTCGTTAACAACCATTCGCATAGAAAATCGCTCTAACATTCTTAAACGCTTTTGTTCTTCTAGTGGCAGTTTAGAAATACTATCACTTTTTTCAGCCAACAATGATTTGAATGAAAAAGTACTATCCATGATTTTCTCATTAACAACGTCTTTTCCTTTCTTGTCTTTTTTATTATTCTTGTTTTTAGGATTAGAATCTTCAGGTTGACCAACTTCTCCTGCCAAAGCAATTAATTCTGACATATCAATGTCATATGCAAATCTTCCGGAACCGTTTTCATTGATGATTAAATTTTCTGTAATTGCACAACTTGAAAAAGCAAAAAGCACAACCAACAGTAAAAATGGAATACTATATTTCATGAGTTATATTTTTTTCAAAGCTACAAAAAATGTGATTGACACCATAATTATAATTGAATATCAAATTCTGAAAAGAATATAAAAAAATCATGTGTTGAATTTTTATACTTGTGCTTCCCAAATTTGGCAAGTTTAAGGAAATTAAAAATTACCCATAAAAATCTGATTGTACTGTTTTTATTTTATAACTATCTTTGCACGCTAAAAATTAGGCTATGCAACTTTCGGAACAAGAAATTATCAGAAGAGAAAAACTCAATGCGTTACGCGAATTGGGAATAAATCCTTATCCTGCCAACCTTTATCCTTTAACACACACATCAAAACAGGTGAAAGACCAGTTTGAAGAAGGCAAAAAAGTAAATCTTGCCGGAAGAATTATGAGCGTTAGAGACCAAGGAAAAGCTTCTTTTGCAGAGTTACAAGATAGTGACGGAAGAATGCAGTTATATTTTAACCGTGATGTGATTTGTCCGGGGGAAGACAAAACGTTATACAATCAAGTATTCAAAAAACTAACCGACTTAGGTGATTTCATCGGAGTGGAAGGCGAATTGTTTACCACAAAAGTTGGGGCTCAATGCGTAAGAGTGGACCACTTCACTTTTTTAAGTAAAACGTTACGTCCCTTACCATTACCAAAAGTGGATGAAGAGGGCAAAGTGCACGATGCTTTTAACGATGCCGAATTGAGATACCGTATGCGATATGTGGATTTAGTAGTAAACCCACAAGTGAAAGATGTTTTTGTCAAACGAACAAAATTGTTCAACGCCATGCGTACGTTCTTTAACGACAAAGGCTATTTTGAAGTGGAAACTCCTGTTTTACAACCCATTCCCGGTGGTGCTGCTGCTCGACCGTTTATCACGCACCACAATAGTTTAGATATTCCGCTATATATGAGAATTGCAAACGAATTATATCTGAAAAGATTAATCGTAGGTGGTTTTGATGGCGTATATGAGTTTTCTAAAAACTTCCGTAACGAAGGAATGGATCGTACACACAATCCTGAATTTACAGCTATGGAAATCTATGTAGCATATAAAGACTACAATTGGATGATGGAATTTACCGAAAACCTGTTGGAATATTGTGCCATTCAAGTAAATGGAACTACTGAAGCTACTTTTGGAGAACATCAAGTCAATTTCAAAGCTCCTTATGCTAGAATAACCATGACAGATGCAATCATTCAATTTACAGGCTTTGACATCTCTGGAAAATCTGAAAATGAAATTAGAGAAGCCGCTTTAAAAATGCACATTCCTGTGGATGAAACCATGGGAAAAGGAAAGTTAATTGATGAGATTTTCGGAGCAAAATGCGAAGGAAATTTTATCCAACCCACGTTCATAACAGATTATCCTAAAGAAATGAGTCCGCTGTGCAAAGAACACAGAGATAATCCCGAACTTACTGAACGTTTTGAATTAATGGTTTGTGGTAAAGAAATTGCCAACGCCTATTCAGAATTGAACGACCCTATTGATCAAAGAGAACGTTTTGAAGGACAGTTAAAATTAGCCGACAGAGGTGATGATGAAGCCATGTTTATTGACAACGACTTCTTGAGAGCTTTAGAATACGGAATGCCGCCAACATCTGGTTTAGGAATTGGAATGGATCGACTCATCATGTTTTTAACCAACAACCAATCCATACAGGAGGTATTGTTCTTTCCGCAAATGAGACCGGAGAAAAAACAAGTGGAATTAACTGAAGAAGAAAAGTTAATCGTTGAATTCTTGAAAAAAGAAAACAACATCGCACTTGCTGAACTAAAAGAAAAAACCGCCCTAAGCGGAAAAAAATGGGATGCTGCCATGAAAGGTTTAGCAAAACATGGTTTAATTTCAGTGACCGTTGATGGTGATTTGAAAACCGTAACATTAAAATAACTTCATAATCATAAATAAAAAAAGGTGGCATTTGAGTTAAATACCACCTTTTTTTTATGATTCATTTTAATAGTGCTGCATTCCTGCAAAACTTGAAGCAAAAAATACTCCAAAAGCCATAAACATTAGTATTGTAAGACCAAGTATTATGGCAACTAACAGCAATTGTGCCTTCGCCCAATTTTGCTTGTTCACGTTTTCTGTAGAACTAAATGCATAAACAAATAACATAATAATACCTACAATAGGAATTGCAACAATTAAAAGTGTAATCAACCAATCTTTAACAGACATAGGCTGTTGATTCTGATTTTGAATTTCTTCCATTTTTATATTTTTTTTGGTTAGAGTCAGCAATGTAGTAATTTTTTTATAATGTTAAATATTTCTATTTAAAAAGTTAAAAGAGAGAAATGCATTAAACCTTTCTGAAGTACCAAAGTCAAAGTGGTATAATCAATTAAAATATATAATTATGAAAAATGCAATTGTAATGGCTTTGATGGTAATAGGTTTTATCTCATTTGCTCAAGAAAAAGAAACAAAGAAAACAGAAAGACATGCCAGAACCACTGAACGTGAGGCAATGACCCCGGAACAAAGAGCCGATTTAAGAGTTAAACAAATGACCTTAGAATTAGACTTGACTGAAAAACAGCGTACAGAAATTAAAAAAATTGTTTTAGAAAACAGTAAAAAAGCAGAGGCTAAAAGAGCAGAGTTGAAAGCAAAAAAAGGAGAAGGAAAAACAATGACAGCTGATGAACGTTATGCTCTTCAAAATGAAAGATTAGAAAATCAAATTGCGATGAAAGCAGAGATGAAAAAAATCTTAACGCAGGAACAATTTGAAAAATTTGAAGAAAAACAAGCCATACAAAAACAGAAAATGACAAAGAAAAGAGGCTATAAAAACAAAAATAAAGAACAAAAAAAGTAACTTCTAATTTTGTGGTTTTTAAAAAATAAAGTATATTCGCTTTCTAATCAATAAATTTGAATACAATGAAAAATATAGTTTTAGCCGGAATCGCTTGTTTAGCTTTTTCAACAATGACTCAAGCTCAACAATTAGATACCGAAATGTCTGCTGAAAGAAAAGAAATTTTAATGCAGGAAACACTCAAATCTGACATGATTGAATTAGCAGAATATGTTGATTTTTATGGCACTCAAGAAGAAAACATTAAAAGTTTTTTGCAATTACGAATGGAGATGTTAAATGATTCAAGTTTATCTAAAGAAGAAAAAGCAACCTTGAAAAAAGGATTGAGCAAAAAATTCTTGAGTTTGTTAAATGAAGGTCAAGTTGAAAAATTGAAAACCAATAAAGAATTGTATACAAAATACGTGAATTAATACACTTTATTTCAAATAAAAAAGGCTCCAATTGGAGCCTTTTTCTATTTATAATGTTTTAACTACTCTCGCTATTGCAGCTATTGTAAAATCTAAATCTTCATATGTCAGTGCATCTGTGATAAACCAAGTCTCATAGGCCGAAGGAGCAATATAAACACCCTCTTGCAATAAACCGTGAAAGAACTTTTTGAATGTTTCATTATCACCGGCTTTAGCAGTAGCAAAATCAATCACAGCCTCTTCAGCAAAATGAACTGAAATCATGGACCCCACTCTATTAATCGTATAGGTTAATTCGTTTTTATCCAAAACATTTTTAATTCCGGCTTCCAAATAGGCCGTTTTTTCATCCAATCGTTTAAACAAGTCCTTGTCATTGTTTATAGCCGTCAACATCGCTAATCCTGCTGCCATCGCTAATGGATTTCCTGACAATGTTCCGGCTTGATAAACCGGTCCAACCGGAGCTAAAAAATTCATGATTTCATTTCGGGCTGCAAAGGCTCCAACGGGCAAACCTCCACCAATCACTTTCCCAAAACAAGTAATATCAGCGTTTATATTATATAGCTCTTGAACACCACCGGCAGCCAATCTGAATCCGGTCATAACCTCATCAAAAATTAATAAAGCATGGTGTTGTGTACAAATAGCTCGCAAACCTTCCAAATACCCCGGAAGTGGCGGAACACAACCCATATTACCGGCAACGGGTTCTACAATTATAGCTGCAATTTCATTCGGATTTGCTTCAAATAAGGCTCGAACGGCATCTAAATTATTATATGGAGCCAATAACGTGTCTTTTGCAGTTCCTTGTGTAACACCCGGACTGTTTGGCGTGCCAAATGTACTGGCACCACTACCCGCTTGAATTAAAAAGGAATCAGAATGCCCATGATAACATCCGGCAAATTTGATGATTTTATCACGACCCGTGAAACCACGAGCCAATCGAATCGCACTCATACAAGCTTCTGTTCCGGAATTCACAAAACGAATTTTATCCGCATTAGGAATCATCGACAAAGCCAAAGAAGCGATTTGAGTTTCAATTTCAGTAGGCATCCCAAAAGATGTCCCTAGTTTAGCTTTTGAAATCACAGCGTCAACAACAGGTTCATAAGCATGTCCTAAAATCATAGGACCCCAAGAATTTATATAATCAATTAGTCGATTGCCATCCACATCATACAAATAAGCTCCTTTGGCTCTTTCCACAAAGATGGGAGTTCCGCCAACACCCTTAAAGGCTCTTACGGGCGAATTAACACCACCGGGAATAACCTGTTCTGCTGCTGCAAATAAAGCACTGCTTCGTTGATATAACATAAGTATAATTTAAAATTTAGTACGGATTACAGACGTAAGGTTTGTCCAATAATCAAATCCGTATCTCTTAAGTTGTTTTTCTTTTTAATTTCGTCAACTGTAAGGTTGAATTTCCGTGCAATACCATATAACGTATCTCCTTTTACAACCGTGTATACCTGCACATTTGAAGAGGTTTCACTTGAAACAACCACTTTTGTAGAACCCATTTTTCCACTACTCAAAACCTCACTATCATACTGTTGCAACTGATAGCGTTCAATCAAACTAATCAGTTTATCCGGATATTTTGGGTCTGTGGCATAACCTGCCGCTTTTAATACTCTAGCCCATGCTTTGTAATAATCTTTTGTCAAAACAAAAAATACGGCATAACATCTTCTTGAGGTCAAAAAATTGGTATGTTCGCGTTTCGCTTGACTCGGATGCTCTTTTTTTCGAATAAATTCTTTTGCCTCATCATCATCGTTAGTTACTGATGGGCGTGTCCATTCTTTATGGCACTTTATACCTAAATGATT
>JAUXNR010000206.1 GCA_030682755.1 Flavobacterium sp. | reverse complement strand
AGGTTCGCAAAGAATTACGCAAAGGTCGCGGGATTTGTGTTGTTGAGAGGCAAAGACGCTTTGCTTTTTTTGAACATTAAGAGTTTAAGACGCTTTGCTTTTTTTTTCATTAAGGGGGGTTAAGGTTTATTTCTCGCAAAGTCGTGGAGTTGCCAAGTTGTGAGGATAGGAGACGCTTCGCTTTTTTTGGGGTGTAGCGTTTTTTAAACTTATAAGACATAAGTTTTTTTGAGTTGCTGAGTTTTTTAACATTAAGGGGATTAAGACGTTTCGCTTTTTTTTCATTAAGGGAGTTAAGGTTTTACCGCAAGGTTCGCAAAGAATTACGCAAAGGTCGCGGGGTTTGTGATGTTGAGAGGCAAAGACGCTTTGCTTTTTTTCATTAAGGAGTGTTAAGAGATTAAAAGGTTAAGAGTTTAGAATTTATTGGAGTTAGGGGATTGTTGATTTTTTTGGATGTATTGATTTTTTGTTTAGTTGATAAATTATTAGGTATTATTTTTAGGATTCTTTATTTTTTTGATTCAATCATTAATTTATCAACACGAAAACGTTTTCGTGAAATTAAATTGTCTTTTAGAACTACAAATTTTCTATTTTTGATAATCAACTGCTTTTTTGAGTGGTTTTAGATTTAAAAATAGATGTTTCCCCAACTCTATCCTGCTTTTGAATTGAGCCTTGTTTAACTCTTGTGTTTGAACTTAGAAGTGTACTTTAGACTTAATGTGCATTGTATATGTCTTCAAGGTTTCGTTTCTTATTCTACTATTTTATTGCTCTTTGTTATTGAGTTGTTTGCTTTGGTTTTGAGATGTTTTTTTAAAAAACCGTGTTTACTTAAATTAGAATTGATTATGCTTAAAAACCTCCATTTACAATATAGAATAGCTTCTTTATTTCAGAGCAGTAGCTTGATTTTAATCCTTCTTTTGTTATTTAATGAAGTGATTTATTCTCAGGTTTATACAGACCAGGCTTCCAACTATAATGGTGTTTGGCCAAATGGTTCTAATG
The DNA here is from genome assembly GCA_030682755.1 of Flavobacterium sp. Taxonomy (GTDB): domain Bacteria; phylum Bacteroidota; class Bacteroidia; order Flavobacteriales; family Flavobacteriaceae; genus Flavobacterium. The sequence goes on along the minus strand of JAUXNR010000206.1, from coordinate 4,552 downwards.
CCGGTAGCGGATTTGGTCCGTGGGTTACCAATTCTCAGAATAATACGGGTCGTTTCATTGGTAATCCTGCCAATGACGGTATGGCTACTACAGGGATTGGTACTACAGCTTTTGGGATGTGGGCTACGAGCAGTGCCAATTATTCCAATGCATATCGTCCGTTTTCTGTAGCCTTGGAAGTAGGAGATGTTTTTTCTTTTTATTGGGCCATGAATTGGGATTCGAATACCGGTACAAAAGGGTTTGATTTGCGGAGTGGTTCTACTGCTGTTTTTACTGTTTCCAATGCCGGGAATGCACAAATCAATTCCAGCAATGGGAGGGCTAGTGACAGTTACGGTGTAATTCCTATGGAAGTTCGGTTGTTGCGGTTGAGTGCTACTCAGTATTTGTTCAGTATGAGTCGCCGTAATTCGGGAGGTGGATTGTATACTACTGTAATCAATACCACTTTGGCTATTGATGGTATAGCTTTTTTTATTGGAGCACAAAGTGGCAGTGATGGTCAGCGAAACATGTATTATAATCAATTTTCAATTGAAAAAGGGGTTTATACGGAGCCATTACCCAATTTTGTTTTGTATAAGTGGAGTGGGGCGTTAACGCCAACTTCCATAAAAGTCAATGCTAAGGTGGCCAGTTCAACTGCGAATGCCCGTTTGGTTGTCAGTACTTCCAACACCTTCAGTAATCCCATCTACAGTAATCCTATTTCAATTGATGCTGCTACCAATCATTTGGGTTCCTTTCACGTTAGCACCTTAAGTCCGAACACGGCTTATTTTTATGGTATTGAATCCAATGGTGTTTTGGATACACGTCCGGAGGCGATAGGTCGTTTTAGGACTCCACAAGCCGGAGCACATTCTTTTTCTTTTACCGCAGGGGCTTGTAATACTAATTCTACGGGGCCTGTTTTTCAACGCATTTTAGAAAAAAATCCTCTGTTTATGTTGGCTCATGGTGATTTGCATTATGCAGATCCCAATAGTACTAACGTCAACGTTCACCGATTGCCTTATGAGGAGCGTGTTTTGAGTATTGATAATACCAAGAATTTATTCAGTGCTGTTCCGATAGCCTATATGTGGGACGATCATGATTTTTCGGGAAATGATTCCAATGCTAATTCCATTGGGGCTAATAGTGCTAAACAAGCCTATCGTGAGTATGTGCCGCATTATCCTTTTGGAACCGGCATTGTAAATGGAAATTCTTCCATATATCAGTCTTTTGTTATTGGTCGTGTACGTTTTATACTTACAGATTTGCGGTCTGAAATGACCAACAGTGGTATTTTAAGTGCTACACAATTGCAATGGTTTAAAGACGAATGTTTGTCTGCAAAGGCTTCTAATCAAATTATTTGTTGGGTATCGAGTTATGGAATTACCTCGGACACCAGTGATTCTTGGGGTGGTACCCTTGCCAACCGAACCCAACGCAATGCGGTATTTCAATTTTTGAATGAAAATCAAATTACTAATTTGTTTATTATTTCAGGAGATGCTCATGCTGCGGGAATTGATGATGGCATGAATACTGATTGTAACGGTGCGTTTCATAACCATACGTGTCCACGATTTGAGTGTTCTTTAAATCCGATGTACCCTTTGTTACAAGCGGCGAGTTTGTATAACACTGTTTCTATAAAAGGGATTGTTACGAATGTTGTTCCGATGACGGGTATTAATTTTCATGGACAGTATGCCAAGATTGATGTTACGGATACCGGTTCCAATGAAATTTCAATAGCCTTTACTTTGTATCGCGTACATCCTGATACGGGTGTGGAGAGCACGTTGGGTTCTTATTCTTTTACCCGAAGTTTGACCCCAACACAAGTTACTACTACCTTAGTGCCTTCCGCTTCCACATGGCGGTATTTGGACAATGGTTCCGATCAGGGTACTGCTTGGGTGCAACCGGTTTTTAATGACAGTTCGTGGTTACAAAGCACGGCACCTTTGGGTTATGGGATGAATGGTATTTCAACGGTTGTTTCTTATGGGGCTGATCCAAATGCGAAGCATATTACGACCTATTTCAGAAAGAAATTTATGGTGAGTGATTTGTCCACTTTGACTCAATTATGGTCAGAATTATGGTTGGATGACGGTGCTGTTGTTTATTTGAACGGTACTGAAATCGGACGGGCTAATTTTTCGCATTCTACGCATACCTATTTATCGCCTGCTACCACAGTTGTGACCAATGTTCCTTCTTATTTTAAATTTTGTATTGATGATCTGTCGTTGTTGCAATTGGGAGAAAACACTTTAGCGGTTGAGGTTCATCAACATTCCGGCACCAGTAGTGATTTGTATTTTGATTTTAGAATGGTTGGAGCTTTTGATGCGACTTTGTCTTCTCCTGATTTAACCGAGTCGGCATCGTTTGATGGTATAAGTGTATTTCCGAATCCTACCCGTGATTATTTGCAGGTTGTTTTTAAAGCTCCCGTTTCCTATCAACTGTTACGCTTGTTTGATGTGCGTGGGAAACAGTTATTTGAGACTGTTATTTCTTCCGGAAATGAACCCATTTCTGTTGATTTACGTACGTATGAAAAGGGGGTTTATTTTTTAGAGTTTTCGAATTCCAAGCATAAGAAAGTAAAGCGTATTTTAAAAGATTGATAAGGCAGTTTGATTTAAAAACACCTTTTTGGAACGCAGATCAGCCTGTCGGCGGACAAGTTTTAAAAATTGGAGTACTACTTTAATTATATAAAAATAAAATAACAAACAAACAAACAAACAGTATTTAATATAAACATAATACCTAATATAACAATGAGAAGAATAGTACTTTTATTTGCTTTGATTTTATCAAGCTATGGTTTTTCGCAAGTCCAACTTTTTTGGCGTGGTGATAGCGGTTTAGACGGAAATTGGAATGCTTCCACCCGATGGTGGAACGGAAGTTCAGCTCAGGCGGCTGATTTTGGTCAATTGAATTTTACCAACAATGCCTATTTGGCGGCTACTTGTAACGGCAGTTTTAACACGTGGCGAATTATTGTTGAGTCCGGAGCAAGCACTACTAGAACCACTACGGGGACAGGTGTGGTCACGTTTTATGATTTTAGTGGAGCGGAGCCTGTTATTCGTAATAATTCTTCGGTGAATCATAATTTTAACCAAAATTTTTCTGTGGGTAATACTTCAGGAGCTACACGATTTGACCGTCGTTTAGAACTTATTGCAGCCAATGGCGATTTGAGTTTTGGTGGTACTTTTTCCACTGCGAATGTTAGTAATGTTACCCGTTCTTTGCGACTTGATGCATCAAGTTCAAGGTCTTTGACTCTTTCGGGACAGATCACGGAAGTTAATTCTTCAAATGCTCTTGTTGTTCAAAAAATAGGTGCCGGTACGGCTAATTTATCCGGTAATAACAATTACAGTTTAGGTGTTGTTATGGATGCCGGGGTATTGCGTGCGGGTAGTAATACTGCTTTTGGTTCCGGTGTGTTTGAGTTTTATGGTGGTGTTGTGTCTTCCACAAGTGGTTCGGGCAGAACCTTTGCTAATAATTTTTTCATTGGAGGGTCGGCGACCTTTGGACAATCTTCCGGAGGTACCGGAGATTTAGCCATTAACGGTACAGTTAACTTGGCCGGAGGTACTCGTACTATAACGATTGCTAATACCACTACTACATTTTCGGGAGAGGTGTTTAATGGCGGTTTGACAAAGGCCGGATCGGGAACCTTGGTACTTTCCGGTGCTACCACTTATGCAGGAGCCACGTCAGTTACAGGAGGTCAGCTTTCTGTGTTGAAGTCCGGTTATTCTGCTTTGATTACTACTTCAGGATTACAAGTTACGTTTGATGCTCCTCCAAGTTTAGGAAATTATGTTATTTTACCGGGAGCACTTTCCAGTGCTTCTACTTTAAGTACCCTAGGATTAGGAGAAGGAAGAACAGCTACTTTTAATGCGTCAACGGGTGTTTTAACGGTTAGTGAAACGCCTTCTGTAAGTTTATCGAGTGATGATGCGGACAATTCATTTTGTGAGGGTACGACAGTGACTTTTACGGCAACTGCTTCTTCTGTTGGCGGAGGTACTGTGTCTTATGATTTTAAAGTTGACGGAGTGACTGCTCAATCCGGTGCTTCCAATGTGTTTGTTACTGATGCTCTTACAGACGGGCAAGAGGTTCAGGTTGTTATTACTGTATCCGGAGGTTTTGTAACGAGTACTACCGCTTCAAGTACTGTGATTGTTCATGAGGTTATTGCACTATCGACCTGGTATTTGGATTCCGATGGCGACGGTTATTATACAGGTGAGCCTATTGTAGCTTGTGTTTCACCGGGATCTGGTTATGTTACTACTGTTATAGGTGGTAATGACTGTAATGATTCTAACGCTGCTGTTAACCCAGGAGCGACCGAGATTTGTTTTGATGGAATTGACAACAATTGTAATGGTTCGTTATATGACGGTTGTACGCCTGTTATAACTACTATGGAAGCGGTTCATCAGAATCAGGTCTTACCAAATTTCAGAACTACACTTAGAGCCATAGTTCCTTCTTATTC
>JAUXNR010000199.1 GCA_030682755.1 Flavobacterium sp. | reverse complement strand
ACCGCAGGAATCCACGCCTTCGGGTAAATTATTTACAAACTCATCGTTTATCTCTATCCCTAAATAATCATCTGAAAGCAACTTGCTATCAACACTACAGGTAATGGATTTAAATCCCAAGGATAAATATTCATTGATGATTTTTGTAGAATCCTTATCCCAAATCGGGAAAACTGCTACCATGTTTGCTTTTTCCATCAAATCTTCCCTATAAGCCCTCAAATCTTCTAAAAAGATATCTCCAAAGGCAACATGTTTTATTCCGATGGATTTTACATCTTCCAAACAATTAAGGAACAATGATTCATATGAGTCATTGCCAGAATCTGCAGGTAGGTACATTTTTAATAATGGTAAACCAATGGATTTTGCTTGTAATTCAATTAATCGCTCTGGCACACCATGCATGGCTACTTTCTTTAATTCCGAATTTATCGTGCAGATTAACACTTTTGGTTCGTAGGTATTGGATTGCTGTAATTTATGAAGCGTTAAAGCGGCATCTTTCCCCCCACTCCAAAATAATGCAACTGCTTTTTTCATTTCTTTAATTATGTCGCCCCTTTGGGGTTGATATTGATATTCATTGAATGCTAGTAAAATAACAACCCTTCGGATTTTCAATTTCAAAAACTTATAGATAACATTATTTTCTATAAGCCCGAAGGGCTGAAATTAGGATAAACTAAATCTCTTCAAACAGATAACCCAAAAGGGTTGACATAAAAACAACTGGATATATTATAGCTGTAAACTTATACCACTCATAAAATTAAACCCACGTGGAGTAAAACCTACTACTTCTACGAAGTTTTCATCGGTAATATTTTTTAGATCGATGAAAAGCTTTATCTGTTTAGCAGCTTTAAACTCTGCATAAAAATCTATCGTGAAATAACTATCCAATTTAACTCTTTCGGTATTAAATGTATTGTTGTTAAAGAATAAATCTTCGCGTTTACCTACATTTTTAAAGTTAGACCCAACGTACAATTTATTAGTTGCTTGATAGCCCAGATTGAATAAAAAGTTGTGACGAGGTCGTTTGAATAAGTTATACGACTTATTACCGCTTTTATTCACTTTCCCATCAACATAATTGTAAAAAGCTTTAGCGGTAAGGTTTTTTACTGGTACTGCTTCCAATTCAACTTCAAAACCATAATCGTTTTGTTCATCTACGTTGATGTATTGAAAAGTAAAATTAGCTGGGTCAACCAAGGCAAATTCTATTACGTCTTTAATATCTCTTGCAAAAGCAGTGAAACCAAACTTGAGTTTATCTTTTAGTGCTATGGATTGGAAACCTGCTTCGTAACTTTGTGAAACCTCTGGTTTTAAATCTAAATTTCCAAAATCTGAATATAATTGAAACAGGGATGGTGTTTTGAAAGCAGAAGAAACGTTTACAAA
>JAUXNR010000198.1 GCA_030682755.1 Flavobacterium sp. | reverse complement strand
ATAAGTTAATCAAAGCAAAAGACTTTAAAACAATTGGTAGTGCTGTTGGGGTTTTTATTCTTGCCGGGTTGTTAGCTGTTGGTGCTAATGCAACTAATTTATTGGCCACGGCTGAATATACGGCTTTTAGTACACGCGGTTCTAATGATTTAACTGTTGGTGCAGATGGTGCCACATTGTCTAAAAATACCGGAATGAGCTATGATTATATCACGGAATATAGTTATGGTATTGCAGAAAGTTTAAATTTAATCGCTCCACGACTTTTTGGAGGCGGGAATTCAGAAATTTTGGGAGAAAAGAGCAATTTATACGATTTGATTTTAAGTGTTGGAGCAACACCTACTGAAGCAGCAGATTTTGCAAACAATGCACCCACGTATTGGGGTGATCAGCCTATTGTTGCAGCTCCTGCTTATATTGGAGCTATTGTTTTTTTATTGTTTTTATTAGCTTTATTTGCTGAAAAGCGAAAAATTAAATATGCCTTTTTGGTGGGTGCAATTTTTTCTTTGTTCTTGTCATGGGGTAAAAATTTTCCCATTCTGACCGATTTTTTTATTGATAGTTTTCCTTTGTATAATAAATTCAGAGCGGTTTCTTCCATTCAGGTGCTTTTAGAAATGTGTATTCCGGTTTTGGCAATCATGGGATTGTATTCCTTTTTTAAATTGGATAAGGAAGCCCAGTGGAAAGCCTTATGGAAAGCATCAGCAATTGGGTTTGGAATATTGGCATTCCTGTTTTTAATAAAAGGAACTTTTTCGTTTACTACAGAAGGAGATGGCTATTATATTCAAGCTTATGGCGAATTGGGACAACCTTTCATTGAAGCATTGATTGAAGACAGAAAAGCCATGTTTTCTTCAGATTTGTTGCGTTCCATGGGATTGATTGCTTTGGTATTTTTGCTTTTGTGGCTTTATACGAAAGAGAAGATTTCACAGACCATAGCTGTTGTTTTAGTGGGAACAGTCATGGTTTTAGATTTGGTTTTGATTGATAAAAACTATGTGAATAGCGAAGATTTTGTGAATGCTCGTGCTGTAGATTTTCCTTTTCAACCCACACAAGCTGATATGCAAATCCTTCAGGACTCCACGTTGCATTATCGTGTGTTTGAACCTCGTGGGGGAATGTCAAACGCCCGAACTTCTTTCTTTCACAAGTCAATCGGAGGATACAGTGCCGTTAAACCACAACGCATGCAACAATTGTATGATTTTCATATTTCAAAAATTAATGCAGGCGTTTTAAACATGCTGAATGTAAAATATATCATTCAGACTAGTGAACAAGGTCAGTCTTTTGCTAGTATTAATGCTTTTTCAAATGGTAATGCTTGGTTTGTGGATCAAGTTATTTCAGTAGATTCAGCAGATGAAGAAATTCGTGCTTTAGACAGTTTGAATACCAAAACAACAGCGGTGCTCAATACAAAAGAGTTTCCATTGGTGGCAAAAGAATTGGCAAACAAGGTTTTTAAAACAGACAGTTTGAGTGCTATCGAACTTACAGTTTACAAG
>JAUXNR010000196.1 GCA_030682755.1 Flavobacterium sp. | reverse complement strand
GACTGTTTTGATGTTGATTATGGATTCACAGGTAAAGGACAATTTGGAATGTCAATTCGTTACGGAAGTTATGCAGATCAATCGGGATCAAATATTTTTGAAACAGATAATGGTCCAAATGATAACTTAACAACTTTGTTAACAACAGGAGTATTCTCTAACATTACAGGTATCGGACCGAGATTAACAAATTCTCAATCAATCAATGGTAACTACCAACATGCACTTGATTTAAGAAGAAGAACAGCTTTAACTATAGCTAACTCAGTTTTTGTGGGTATGCCAAGAGGTTTAAGAATGAACCAACAAACGGTTTATGACAACTATAACAATGGTACCGGTTCACTTTTAAACAACGTAATGGTTGCTCCAACAACAACTTTCTCTGTAGGAACAGGTATGACTGCTACAGCCGGAACAGTTGAAACTCTATGGAATGCAACAAATGAGACTATTACCAGCACTGACTTTGCTGCTGTTTACGCACAATTAGGTCTAAACCAAAATATTTTCTTTGGAACTAACACTAGTACGGGTTATACACAAAATCCAACATTTACTGTAACTTCAGGTACTTTAACAACAGGAGCTTCTTTTGCTGACCCTAAGTTAGCTGATGCATTCTTTACACCAACTACTTACAGAGGTGCTTTTGGAGCTACAGACTGGACTGATGGATGGGCTGAATTTAACCCTATCATGAAAGCCTATTAATAATTTTTTTATAGCTTTACATAAAGAAAGAGCTTAATCTTTAGATTAGGCTCTTTTTATACTTAAACACCCATGAAATATTTTTGTTTATTCCTTACGATTCTTTGCTTTACATCATGTAAAACAGAAACCCTCAACACTAATCCTGACACTTATTTAAGCGAATCGGATCAGAAAAATTTTAATTATTCCATTATTCGCTACACCGGAAGATTAGCTAAAAAGGCGACCCATAACACAAAATTTGACAACAAATTTGATGACGAATATTTGGCTTTGGCTGAAGCGAGTAATTTAGCTTTTTATTATCCTGATGCCAAAACGGGAGAACTCTATTTTGCTATCACTAAAATTGCCCCGAGTTTAAAACTAAAAAAAACAGCCACGGTTGGTAAATTAAAAAAAGATGCTTCCGGAAACATTGTCTCCTATGAAGAAGGTTTTAGAACTTGGAAAATGGAAGAACCTGAGTTATTACAAAAAACAGAATTGTTATTTTTGAAGTATATTAAGGGTGAAGACTTAACGCCCTATTATACTAAAAATTCTCAACCGGAATTTTACATTGAATTTCCAGATGAAAACACTTATTTTGACACCAAAAACAGAATTTGGGTTTCAAATATCTCTATCGGAATAAAATAACGTTACGGTTTCCCGCAAAATTTGTTGTAAAAATTCATTTTGTGGTATAGTATTTGGAATATTTTATATCTTTACAAATCCAAATCAATGAAATGGTAAAAAATTACGCTACTATACTTGTTCTGTTGTTCTTCTTGATTACTTTCAACAGTAATGCCCAAGACAGTAAACAACAACCAAAAACTCAAGAGACTACCATTGAGGGACTTAACTTTTACCCTAACCCGGTTAGTAACGGAAAGATTTATATTACTTCAAAATTAGCTTTAACCAAAGAAGTCATGGTTTATGATGTTCTTGGAAAAGTTGTACTTCAAGCCAACATTTCATCAAAAGAAATGAACGTATCCAGCTTGTCTCCGGGCGTTTATATGATTAAAATCAAAGAAGGAGAAGCAACTGCAACACGGAAATTAATTGTTAAGTAACTCTTTCCTGTTAATTAATGTTAGTTTTACATTGAAAATTTTAAAAATATCAAAATACTAAGTATCTTTGTTACAAACTTTATAAATTTTATTTCACATGAAAAAACTTTACTTTTTATTATTAATTGGTTTTACTACCTTAGGCTTTTCACAAAACATAGTAGTAAACCCTACTTTCGCTGATGGCTTAAATGGATGGTCTGCTACAGGAACAAACTATGCGTTGCCAAATTTAGTTACTAACGATGGCCAAGATGACAGTTTTTCTGTACAATATATTGCAACCGCCACAACTGGATTTGATCAAAAATTCAATGTTGTTCCCGGAGCAGCAGTCACTGTAAGTTTTTGGTACAAAGCTGCCAGAACAGATGGAGCTTTAACAGGAAATACAGCTAGAATTTGGAGTGTGTTTCAAGCAGATGGCAGTACTACCCCTATTAATCCTCCAGGAACAACAGGAGCTGCAAACGATCCATTAAGAAACAACAATCTTTATCTTCCACAAGCTGCAACTTGGACTCAAGTAACTATTACATCTGAGGTTCCAGCGGGAGCTGACACATTTCTTTTACAATTCAGAGCCTATAATGGTGCAACTGTGAGTTTTGACAATATCTCCTTTGTTAGCCCAGGAGCTACTTTATCCTCAAACTCTTTCAATGCTATTGAAGGTTTATCTATGTATCCAAACCCTGTAAAAGGAAATACATTATTTGTAACTTCTGCAGCAAACGATACAATGTCAGTTCAAATATTTGATGTATTAGGAAAAGAAGTTTTAAAATCTAATGTAGTAAATAATACTGTAAACGTTGCTGACTTAAATGCCGGTGTTTATATTGTAAAAGTTACACAAGAAGGAAAAACAGCTACTCGCAAATTAGTAGTTCAATAATCCAACTCTTATTATATTTAAAAGCATCAACGAAAGTTGGTGCTTTTTTTATTGCTATTTTTGCAGCGAAATGAATTCCTATCCCGACATATTTTCTATCAGCAGTCAAAAAGAGTTTGAGAAAATTGCACTCAAAGTTTTTCGTCATCACTATGACAATAACAAGGTGTATCAAGATTTTTGCTCCTTTTTGAAAAAAGATAAAACAACTGTAAAATCGATAGAAGAAATTCCTTTTTTACCCATTCAGTTTTTTAAAAGTCATGAGATACTGAGTTCGCAAAATCAAATTCAAGAAACATTTACGAGTAGCGGAACGACAAGCCTCCTATCTTCCTCCCCAACCCCTCCAAAGGAGGGGCTCTACAGCCAGAAAATTAACAAGAGTAATGAAGTAATTAGAAGTAAACACTATGTAACGGATATAACTTTATACGAACAAAGTTTCCGAAAAGCCTTTTCACAGTTTTATGGAAACATTGAAGATTATGTTGTTTTAGCCTTACTTCCCTCCTATTTAGAACGTGATGGCTCCTCTTTAATCTATATGGTAAATGATTTGATTGAAGGCTCTAATCATCCTGAAAGCGGATTTTATTTGAATAATTATGATGAATTAATTCACAAACTAATTGAATTGGATTCTTCCGGTCAGAATGTTCTTTTAATTGGTGTAACTTATGCTTTGTTGGATTTGGTTGAAAAGCAATCCTTTCAATTGAAGAACACTATTGTGATGGAAACCGGCGGTATGAAAGGCAAACGAAAAGAAATGATTCGCGAAGAATTGCATGCTGTTTTATGTGATGGTTTTGGCGTTCCCACTATACATTCTGAATACGGCATGACCGAATTGTTATCACAAGCGTATTCGTTAGGAAATGGTATTTTTGAATGTCCGCCCTGGATGTCCATTCTCATTCGAGACACCGAAGATGCGTTATCGTATGTTGATTACGGAAAAACCGGCGGCATCAATGTGATTGATTTGGCCAACATCAACTCTTGTTCTTTTATTGCTACACAAGATTTGGGCAAAAAATATCCCAACCATTCGTTTGAAGTGTTGGGACGTTTTGATGCTAGTGATATTCGAGGTTGTAATTTGATGGTGGTTTAACGGTCGCAGATTTAAACAGCTCGTAAAATGAAATACGTTTTCTTTCCGCGTTGTAACAAAACGAATTCATTGTTGATTAAATCGTTTGTTGAAAGCGAGAATTCTTCGGTTACTTTTTCACGGTTTACCGAAATTGAATTTTCTTTTAACGCTCTTCTTGCTTCACTATTGGATGCTAAAAATCCTGATTTTCCGGCTAACGCATCCACAATGGTTATTCCGTTTTCTAATTCTGTCTTTGAAATTTCAGCTTGCGTAATTCCGTCAAAAACATCTAAAAACGTTTGCGAATCCAATTGTTTTAAATCTTCGGAAGTAGAATTTCCAAACAAAATATTCGAAGCTTTTACGGCTTTTTCATATTCTTCTCTTGAATGAACAAAAACCGTAATTTCTTCGGCTAATTTCTTTTGCAACAAACGCAAATGTGGTTCTTGTCTGTGCTTTTCAATCAAATCCTCTATCGTTGCTTTGTCTAAAAACGTAAAAATTTTGATGTATTTTTCAGCATCTTCATCTGATGAATTGAACCAAAATTGGTAGAATTTGTATGGCGATGTTTTATCCGCTGTTAACCAAACATTTCCACCTTCAGATTTTCCGAATTTAGAACCATCGGCTTTGGTGATTAAGGGCGTGGTTAAGGCAAAAGCTTTGGCACCTTCGTCTTCCGTATTCACGTTTAATCTTCTAACCAATTCCGTTCCGGTAGTGATATTTCCCCATTGATCAGAACCACCCATTTGAAGTAAGCAGTTGTAATGTTTGTGTAAATGATAAAAATCGTAGCCTTGAATTAATTGATACGTGAATTCTGTGAACGACATTCCTTCACCATCCCCTGAAAAACGTTTTTTTACAGAATCTTTAGACATCATATAATTCACCGTGATTCGTTTACCTACATCACGAGCAAAATCGATAAACGAAAAATCCTTCATCCAATTATAATTATTCACTAGAACTGGAGCATTAGAATCGGTTGCATTAAAATCCAAAAAACGAGATAAAACCGCTTTTATACCTTCTACATTTTTATTTAAAGTAGCTTCGTCCAACAAGTTTCTTACATCTGATTTTCCGGATGGATCTCCAATCATTCCCGTAGCTCCACCCACTAATGCAATTGGTTTGTGACCAAAATTCTTCAGGTGCACCAACAAGATGATTTGCACCATGCTTCCAATGTGCAAGGAGTCGGCCGTTGGGTCAAATCCGATATAGGCAGTCGTGGCTTCTTTTAGCAATTGCTCTTCAGTTCCCGGCATCATGTCGTGAAACAATCCTCTCCAACGTAATTCTTCTACTAAATTTTTCATGTGTGGATTTTATTGATTTTTAAAGATCCGATGGAATCGGTAATTATATTGGCGATTTCATCAAAAAAATAATTTTGGCAAAGATAGTTTTAATTCGATAATTTGAAAATGTAGCACAGAAACATTTATCTTTGTTTTTATGAATTTAGTTACAGGCGGAACCGGCTTAGTGGGTGCTCATTTACTGCTTCATCTTTTACAAAAAGGCGAAAAAGTCAAGGCTATTTATCGTTCTGAAAAAAGCATTCAAAAAACCAAACGTCTTTTCAAGGAGTTAGGTCATCAAAATTTATTTCCTGAAATTGAATGGGTGCTAGGCGATGTTACAGATATTCCCTCATTAGAAAACGCTTTTAAAGACGTAAGCTATGTTTATCATTGTGCGGCTTTTATCTCATTTGATTCAAAAGACGAAGATTTTCTCCGAAAAATTAATATTGAAGGAACCGCTAACATGCTAAATTGTGCTCTGCATTTTGGAGTTACAAAATTTTGTCATGTAAGTTCTATTGCGGCTTTGGGAGATCCGATTGGGAATAATTTAGAAGTTGATGAAACCAACGAATGGAACCCTGAAAAGTACCACAGCGATTATGGATTAACCAAATATGGTGCAGAAATGGAAGTTTTTAGAGCTCAACAAGAAGGCTTAAATTGTGTGATTGTTAACCCGGGAGTAATTTTAGGTTTAGGGTTTTGGAATTCCGGAAGTGGTAAGATTTTTAAATCGGTTTCAAAAGGCATTCCTTTTTATACAAATGGTTCGAGTGGTTTTATTGCTGTTGAAGATGTTGTAGAACAAATGTATTCTCTCATGAAAAGTGACAGCA
>JAUXNR010000195.1 GCA_030682755.1 Flavobacterium sp. | reverse complement strand
TTGCCGGAAAACTTCCGGAAGAACAACGTAAAAAAGCCATCCGCCTCGGATTATTTTTGGCCATGTTCATGCGAATTGCACTTTTATTTGGAATCACCATTCTTATTGCTATGAAAGAACCTTTTTTTCATATCGATTGGTCTTGGTTTGATGTAGATGTAACCGGACAAAGCATTATACTCTTTCTCGGTGGTTTGTTTTTAATTTATAAAAGCACCAAAGAAATTCGTGAAAAAGTAGAACATTCCGGTGAAGAGGCACTTAGCTTGAAAAAAGCCGCAGTAAAATCATTTGGTAATGTTATTTTTCAGATTTTATTAATTGACTTAGTCTTTTCTGTAGATAGTATTTTAACCGCAGTTGGAATGACCAATGGCGTTCCGGGTGCCTTGACAATCATGATAATTGCTGTTGTTGTTGCTGTTTCAATTATGATGTTTTTTGCCGTTCCGGTTGGTAATTTTGTAAACAATCACCCATCAATACAAGTACTTGGATTAGCTTTTCTGATTCTCATCGGATTCATGTTAATTACAGAAAGTGCTCACTTGGCACATGCTAAAGTCTTTGATCAAGAAGTAGGTGCTGTTCCAAAAGGCTATCTCTATTTTGCCATTGCTTTCTCTTTAGGTGTAGAATTTATAAATATGAAAATGAGAAAGAAAAATATCACTTCATAAAAAAAATTAAAAACGATGTAACAATTTTCATGGTGATGAATCAAAAGGAAAACTTTTAAAAATCACATATCTATGAAAACTGTTGCATTTTTTATTTTATCAATTGTAAGTTCTCTGACAACTTCGATTTATGCTCAAAAATCATTCGATGTTACTGTAAAAGGAAAAGGAGCACCTGTTTTTTTATTTCCTGGTTTTGGATGCACGGGAGAACTTTGGAACGATACTGTTTCTGAACTTTCCAAAACTCACGAATGCCACATTTTTACATTTGCCGGTTTTGGTGATGTTGCTCCAATTGAAATGCCTTGGTTTTCAAAAATTAAAGAGGATGTTATTCAATATACAAAAGCAAATAATTTGATTAAACCCACGTTGATTGGACATAGTTTGGGTGGAACTTTAAGTTATTGGTTAGCATCTTCTGAACCGAATTTATTTAAAAAAGTGATTGCTGTGGATGCACTTCCCTGCTCTGCTGCTTTGATGATTCCGAATTATAATGGCGAAAAAATTCCGTACGATAATCCGCAAAGCAAAATGATGTTACAAA